>JBKDZA010000098.1:0-1189 GCA_046308455.1 Fluviicola sp. | reverse complement strand
AGACATTTTGTTTTTCGTGTATTTTCTGATTTTTCCATTCAAATTTTCAATCAAGTTTGTTGTGTAAATGATTTTTCTGATTTCCATTGGAAAGTCATAGAAAGCGGTGAGTTCATCCCAATTATTTCGCCAGCTTTTAATTGCATAACCATATTTACTTGACCATTTTTGATCTAATGCATCTAGCGCAAGTGCACCCGCTTCACGATTAGGAGCTGCGTAGATGTCTTTCATGTCATGAGCAAACTCTTTACGATCTTTCCAAACAACATATTTACATGCATTTCTGATTTGATGAACTACACATATTTGAGTCGTTGATTCTGGAAAAACAGTTTTAATAGTACTTGTAAAACCATTAAGATTATCTGTTGCTGTAATCAGTATATCTTGAACTCCTCGCGCTTTTATGTCCGTTAAAACATTCATCCAAAATGCTGCAGATTCATTCTTGCCTAACCAAATTCCAAGAACTTCTTTTTTTCCATCCATTCTAAGTCCAACAGCAAGGTAAATCGTTTTATTGATAACCTTTGAGTTTTCACGAACCTTGAAAACAATACCATCCATCCAAACAATCAAATAAACGGGTTCTAAAGGTCTGTTCTGCCAAGTCAAGATATCTTCTGTTACTTTATCTGTTATTCGTGAGATACTTGATGTTGAAAGCTCAAACTCATACAATTCTTTGATTTGTTCTTGGATATCACTAACACTCATTCCTTTAGCATAAAAAGAAATAATGATATTTTCCAAGCCATCAATCATGTTCTTACGCTTGGGAACAACTACTGGCGAAAAACTTGAATCTCGATCTCTAGGAACTTGAATCTCGGTTTCTCCTAGAGAAGTCTTTATCTTTTTGGTAGTGTGTCCATTTCTAGAGTTTTTATTCTCACTTACTTTATGCTTTTCAAATCCAAGATGTTCGTCCATTTCGGCTTCTAAAAACTGTTCAACACCCTTCTTTTGAAGCTCTTTCATGAATTCAAATAATTCTGCTCCACTTTTAAACTGACTTAGAAAGTCTTTGCTTAATAACTCTTCTTTTTTCATAATTATGTGTTTTAAAATTACTAAAAAAGTTATTTCCGACTAATTTCCCTTTGACCTCAATCCCCGATGGGGAGGTCCAGGGAATTACTCAGAATAACTTTTAATAGGTTTACACACTTTATGAGATACTACC
>JBKDZA010000097.1:0-19023 GCA_046308455.1 Fluviicola sp. | reverse complement strand
GTCCCATTTGCGCCAATAAAGCAAATTTTATCTAAAGGTTCTCCTGTTTCAGGATGCGTAAAATCCAAAAATAAATCATCAAATTGCTGAAATCCTTTTATTCGAATACTACAAATCTTCATAAAACCTACTTTATCAGGTAAATATACAAAAGTCTAATTCAAAGAAGCTAACTTCTCTTCCAAAACAGCGATTTTCTGTAAAGCATCTGCTTCTTTTTTGCGCTCATTGTCCAAAACTTGAGCTGGAGCACCTGAAACAAACTTTTCATTTGAAAGTTTCCCTTGAACCGACTTCAAGAAGCCTTTTGTATAGTTCAATTCTTCTTCCATTTTCGCTTTTTCAGCAGTTACATCAATCGTTTCACCAAAAGGAATAAAGTATTCATTTGAATTCACTAAGAACGAATTTGCATTCGCTACTTTATCCGTGATGTAATCCAAAACAGTTAAATTCCCCATCTTCACAATTACAGCGTCAAACGTAGTATCTACTTCATTGTTCTTTTTGATGTGTAAATCCAATTTCACTTTATTTGCGATATTGCCTTTCTTACGAACGTTACGAATATTTGTAATGACTTCTTCAGCTGTTGTGAATTGTTTCAAAACTTTCGCATCAAACGTTTCAACAGTTGGCCATTTTGCAATAATGATATCGTCTCCATCTTTGCGATCACGTAATTCGTGCCACAATTCTTCCGCAATAAACGGAGTAAACGGCTGTAACAAACATAATAATTTCTCAAAGAAAACAATTGTTTGCTCCAAAGTTGCTTTGTCAATTGGTTGTTGGTATCCTGGTTTTATCATTTCCAAATACCATGAACAGAAATCATCCCACACCAATTTATACGTCGACATCAAGGCTTCTGAAATTTTAAATTTCGCCATTAAGTCGTTGATCGTCTCCAATTCTTGGTTGAATTTTGCGGAAAACCATTCAATTGCTGTTTTTGATGCTGCTGGTTGTGGAATATCTTTCACTTCCCAACCCAATACCAAACGCGAAGCATTCCAAATCTTGTTCGTAAAGTTTCTTCCTTGCTCACATTGACTTGAATCGAACGGTAAATCGTTTCCAGCAGGAGATGAAATCAAAATTCCTAAACGAACTCCATCTGCTCCATATTTCTCAATCAATTCGATTGGATCTGGCGAATTCCCTAAAGATTTCGACATTTTACGACCCAATTTATCGCGAACGATTCCAGTATAATATACATTTCTAAATGGTAATTCACCCATGTACTCATAACCTGCAATGATCATACGTGCAACCCAGAAAAACATAATTTCAGGAGCCGTAACCAAATCATTTGTTGGATAGTAATACTTGATTTCTTCGTTTCCAGGATTTGTTAACCCTTTGAAAACTGAAATTGGCCATAACCAAGATGAGAACCAAGTGTCCAAAACGTCTTCGTCTTGTTTCAAATCAGTAGCTGAAAGTGAACGTCCCGCTTTTGCAGTCGCCAAAGTCAATGCTTCTTCCTTTGTTTTAGCAATAACGAAATCTTCCGATCCTTCACCATAATACCAAGCAGGAATTTGATGTCCCCACCACAATTGACGTGAAATACACCAATCCTTCACATTTTCCATCCAGTGACGGTACGTGTTTTTGAATTTCTCAGGATGAAACGAAATATTTCCATTCATTACATTTTCCAAAGCTGGCTGTGCCAATTCTTTCATGGAAACGAACCATTGCAATGACAAACGCGGTTCAATAACAGAGTCTGTTCTTTCAGAAAAACCAACTTTATTAATGTGATCTTCAGTTTTTACTAAATATCCTTTTGTATGTAATTCTGTAGCGATTTCTTTACGTACTTCAAAACGATCTTTACCTGCATAATGCAAGCCCAATTCATTCAAAATTCCGTTTGTATGGAAAATATCGATTGTCTCTAAATTGTGTTTTTTACCTAATTCATAATCGTTCACATCGTGTGCTGGTGTAACTTTCAAACAACCCGTTCCGAAGTCCATTTCAACGTATTCGTCACAAATAATTGGAACTTCACGATTCGAAATTGGAACGATTGCTTTTTTACCATGTAAATGCTTGTAGCGCTCATCGTCTGGATGTACACAAATTGCTGAATCGCCTAAAATTGTTTCAGGACGAGTTGTTGCAATTGTCAACCATTGATCCTCAGAACCAGCGATTTTGTAGCGAACATTGTATAATTTCGAGTTAACCTCTTTGTAAATAACTTCTTCATCCGACAAAGCCGTTAAAGCTTCCGGATCCCAGTTGATCATACGAACACCGCGGTAGATTTTCCCTTTGTTGAACAAGTCAATAAATACGTCGATTACAGAATCTGAATAATCAGGATTCATGGTGAAATCTGTACGATCCCAGTCGCAAGAACAACCTAATTTACGTAATTGCTGTAAGATTACACCACCGTATTTATCTTTCCAATCGAAGGCATGAGACAAAAACTCTTCACGTGTTAAATCCGATTTTTTGATACCTTCAGCGCGTAATTTTTGTACAACTTTCGCTTCTGTAGCAATCGATGCGTGATCCGTTCCAGGAACCCAACATGCATTTTTACCTTCCATTCGGGCTTTTCGAACCAATACATCTTGAATGGTATTGTTCAACATGTGTCCCATATGAAGGACTCCCGTTACGTTTGGCGGAGGAATGACGACAGTAAAAGGCTCTCTATCATCTGGTTCAGAGTGAAAGTAGCGCTTTTCCATCCAGTGGTTATACCACCGTTCTTCTGCCGAGCGTGGCTCGTACGTTTTTGGGATTTCCATATTGTTTAATCAAATAAAAATTGAGGTGCAAAGTTAGTAAAACTTAAGTTTACACCTAATTGGACAGGGAATAAATGTTTGAAATTGCAAAAGATTTGTATTTTCGAAAAAAATTAAACGATTAAAATGAAACCAATTGCGCTAAAAACAGGAAAATCAATAAGTCGTTTCATTGGTCGATTTTTTGAACTGTTTTTTCTTGCAATCTGTTTGTATTTCATCACTTATTGGATTTTATCGCGTATTACAATTACTCCTGAAAGAGATAAGTATCCAAAAACAATCAATATTTATGTTTCCTCTTCTGGTGTACATTCAGATATTATTGTTCCAATTGAACACAAACGATTTTCGTGGAGTAAATACCTTCATTTAGAAAAAGGATTTGCCCAAGATCCAACGAGAAGTTATATTTCCATTGGCTGGGGCGACAAAAACTTCTTTTTAAAGACAAAAGAATGGAGCGATTTAACGGTTTCAACTGCAGTTAAAGCATTCACTGGAATGGGAACAGGTGCTATTCGAATTGTTCAACGCTATCCACCAGAAAAAAATGAAGCACATTTAATTGCTTTCAAAATCTCTGAAAAGGAATATTACAATTTGGTAAATCGTTTGAAAGGTGAGTTTTTGTTTAAGAAGGGTAAACCAAGTCAAATTACGAAACATCCCTACTCCAATTTGGATTTCTTTTTTGATTCGTTTAATTCGTATTCACTGATGTACACATGTAACTCATGGACAAATTCCAATTTAAAGTCTGCGGATTTGCCTTATTGTGTTTGGACACCTTTTAAAGAAGGAATCTATGCCGCAAACCCAAAGTAAAAACCATTTTCACTTAGAATTACCTCGTTTTAAAAAATTTCAACTATTCATCCCCATGAAATCGGGACTCTACAATAAAATTTCATGTGAGCCTCGTTCTTCATTACCGAAAATGACTTTTAATATTTATTGTAAATAAAAAAGTCCAGATTTAAAATAAACCTGGACTTCAATAATAAAATTCAATTATTTATTTCGTCTTACGTGTAAGAACCATTTTCTCTTTTGCTGACTTTAAAATCAGTTGATCATCCGTTAATTCGTACGTTAAATCTCCTGAGAAAAAAGGATCTTTCTTTTCATCAAAAGTCATTTTCTTCGTTTTATCATTCAATTTGTAAGTACCGATTGAGATTTTTTCTTTGTTTTCTGGCACTTCGAATTTCAATTCTTTTTTATCGAACAAGAAAGTAACTTTTGCTACTTGATCAAATCCCATTTTGATTTGTTGACGAATAAAATCTTTAGACATCCCTTGTTGTTCGAACATTGCTCCTTGAACTTCAATAATACTATCGATTAATTTTTCTTGTTTTGCTTTATCAACAGTGGAAACCAATTTTCCATCTTGATACATTTCTTTGAATTTCCAGCCGCCCAAAACAGCTTCATTGTCAGGCTTTCCACATGCCACTAAAACTAGCAAAAGGAAAATAAGAGTGATTTGTTTCATTATAAAATTTTTGCGAAGATACTTATTTTCAGCATTTAATATGTTAAAGAATTACAAATTAAAACCAAATCACCTTCCCGATCGTTTATACATCAAATTTAAATTATGAGAGCTTTATTTTTTATCCCTATTATTTCGTTTAGTTTACTCCTTTATTTTTCTTGTTCAAATTCGTTAAATAAAGAAACTACAGTAAAAACCTCAAATCTCAACATTTCACCTGACGACACTACAAAAATTGTCAAATTGGAGGAAGAATGGAAAAAACAATTGAGTCCAGAATCCTATCATGTTACGCGTGAAAAAGGAACGGAACGTGCGTTTACAGGTCAATATTGGGATAACCACAACAAAGGAATTTACAAATGTATTTGTTGTGATTTACCTTTATTTTCAAGTGAACATAAATTTGATTCAGGAACTGGATGGCCTTCATTTTACGAGGTGATTAAAAAAGGAAATGTAGCTGTTGGAACAGATAATTCACTAGGAATGACACGTGATGAAGTTACTTGTTCACGTTGTGATGCACATTTAGGTCACGTTTTTAATGACGGTCCAGATCCAACAGGTTTGCGTTATTGTATAAATTCTGTTTCTTTGTCATTCCAAAAAGTTAAACCTTAGTTCAATTATTCAAACTTTGTCAAAAACTACTATTTTGAAATTGTAAATTGAAAAAGAGTTTTTCGTTCTTATAAATTATTGTATTTTGGTGTATAGTTGGACAACTTTTAAATGTTAATTAAACAACTTGTTTTCTTCGTTATATTTTAACGAGATAACTCGTTATCCCTTATAAAATATGCCTTGCAACCAAATTATTTAATTAATTTTGACTTCGTATTAATAATAGAACAAAGGTTAAAAAAATGAGCGAAATAACTTTGGGTGCAGGATGTTTCTGGTGTATTGAAGCGTGTTTTAAAGAAGTAAATGGAATAATTTCTGTTAAATCTGGCTATTCGAATGGACATCATCCCAATCCGACGTACAAAGAAGTTTGTACAGGTACAACTGGACACAATGAAGTTGCACGCATCGTTTACGATGAATCCGTAATTTCTTTGAATGAGATTTTAAAAATCTTTTTCTTTGTTCACGATCCAACACAATTGAACCGTCAGGGAAATGATATTGGAACACAATACCGCTCAGCGATTTATTATCACACAGCTGATCAAAAGGAGTTTGCTGAAAATATAATTTCTGAATTAACGAAAAATCACGTTTGGGAGAAAGCAATTGTAACAGAAGTTTTACCGATTGAAAATTACCACGAAGCAGAAGATTATCACCAAGATTATTTGGAGTTCAATCCTGAAAATGCTTATTGTAAGGCGATTGTACGTCCGAAAGTGGATAAGTTTAAAGCTGTTTTTGCTGATTTTTTGAAGTAATTCGATGTTTATTATAGTCTGAAAGTCAGTGAGAATGGACTGTTCACTACATGTTTAGATGAGTGACAAAGCTATAAAACTATCTGAAAGTCAATGAAATTGGACTGTTCACTAAATATCTAGATATTTGATTTGATATGAGTCTGGCTGTAAGCCAGTGGAATCGGACTGTTCACTAAATATCTAGATATGTGTCAAAACTATAAAACATTCTGAAAGTTACTGAAAATGGACTGTTCACTAAATATCTAGATATATGATTCATGACTAATCAAGCTGTAAGCTAGTGAAATCGGACAGTTCACTAAATATCTAGATATTTGATTTGATATGAGTCTGACTGTAAGCCAGTGGAATCGGACTGTTCACTAAATATCTAGATATGTGTCAAAACTATAAAACATTCTGAAAGTCACCGAAATCCGACTGTTCACTAAACATTTAGATATGTGACAAAGTTGTAAAACGATCTAAAAGTCAATAAAAACGGGAGGTATTTATGTATTAATTGATACATTGATACATTGATACATTGATACATTGATACATTGATACATTGATACATTGATACATTGATACATTGATACATTGATACATTCATTTATTGATCCATTCATTAATTAATACATTCATCAATTGATAGCTCAATCCATAAAACAATTAACCCAATATTTCTCCAATAAACTAATTGTTAAAACAAGAACCACCCCATCTAAAAATCTGCAAATTTTTAATCCCTAAAATCATTTTATGTTTTCATTTTGTTAATTTTGAGTAGAATTCAATTTCTTCAAATAAATTCGTGAAAAATACTTACTTAAAATAATTAACTGTGATTACGCAAACAACTTCGACTAGAATCGTATGGTCATTACGCATTCTACTCTCTTTTTTATTCATTCTCTCTGCAGTAGCAAAATTATATCCAACTCCAAGTTTGGCTCTACAACTTTTTGAATTCAAACAGTTGACAGGAAAAATGGGTATGGAAGAAAATTTAGCAGCTTGGTTTTCACGTACTATAATTGGTGTTGAGTTTGCACTTGGCTTTTTATTATTAATGCCCCATTATTTCAAAAAAATCACACTCCCAGCTTCGTTTTTAATGTTGTTGGTTTTCGTTGTGCACCTTTCAATGAGTGGAAATGAAGGAAATTGTGGATGTTTCGGTGAATTATTACCCATGACACCCAACCAAGCAATCGTGAAAAATATTTTTGCAATGCTTGCAATGGCTGCTGTATATTATTTACACAAAACAGAAGACCGTAAAAGTTTAATGACTGCAACAACAGTTCTTTTTGGTTCAATCATGCTCGTATTTATGATCGGAATGCCGAAAAAAGCATCTGCTCCAACAATGATGAAAAATGTTGAAATTGAAAAAACTATTGACTCTTCAGGTGTTGAGAAAACTGTTACAAGTATCAATGGAAAAGAGACAATAGAAATAAAAAATGGAAGTAAAGTTGATACACTGACTGAAGCTCCAAAAGTTTCAGAGCCGAAACCAAAGAAAACAATTTATTCAACATTCTTCGCAGATGCTGATAAAGGGAAAAAACTAATTTGTTTCTTCTCTCCAGGTTGCGACCACTGTCAAGAAGCAGCAAAAGAAATTACCGCTTTGAAAAAATCCATTAAAGGTTTCCCTGAAGTTCGAATCGTCTTTATGGACGAAGAAGCGGAACGTATACCTGAGTTTTTTACAGTTGCAGGTGCTACATATCCACACTTAAAATTAGATGTACTTTCTTTTATGAAAACAATTGGCGTAAACCGTGATACTCCAACTGTGTTCTACCAATGGAATGGAAACACGGTCAAAGAATGGCAAGGTATCAACGACCAAAAATTCAAGAAAGACGAAATGAAAAAGTTGGCTACAAAAACATGGGATGAACTCAAATAAGTAACAACTATTGCTAAACTCATTTTACAAAAAAGAACGAGGCTCGAAGAAAATTTTACCGTAGAGTTATCGCATTGATAATGAATAGGTGAAATTTTTGAGAACGAAGTTATTTAAAGTGAAATGACTTTAGAAACAAATTAAAATTATAGTTTTACTAAGAATGACTAAAAAAGAAAAAGCCAATTATATTATCGAAGAACTGGAGAAACTCTACCCCGAGACTCCAGTTCCTTTAGATCACTTCGATGCCTATTCTTTATTGATTTCGGTTCTACTTTCTGCTCAATGTACAGATGAACGTGTCAATAAAATCACTCCACATCTTTTTGCGAAAGCGCGAACTCCACACGAAATGATTTTACTTTCTGTGGAAGAAATCAAAGAAATAATTCGTCCTTGTGGACTTTCTCCCAGAAAATCACAAGCAATTTACGATTTGTCACATATTCTGATCAACGAACACAAAGGTGAAGTTCCAGCTGAATTTGAAGCTTTAGAACGTCTTCCAGGAGTTGGACACAAAACCGCATCTGTTGTGATGTCGCAAGCTTTTGGAGTACCCGCATTTCCTGTTGACACACACATCCATCGTTTGTTGACGCGTTGGGGAATCACCTCTGGAAAAAATGTGGATGTCACTGAAAAAGACGCTAAAAAACTCTTTCCTAGAGAATTGTGGAATAAATTACACCTTCAAATTATCTTTTACGGTCGAAGTCATTCTCCTGCACGTTCACCAAAAGCTGACATTGATTACATCACAAAAACAATTGGCACAAAAAGTGCACTTCTCGAGTTAAAATAAGAAAATGAAATCCTTAAAACAACTTTTTTTCGGAGCTTTTACACTCGTATTTGCTTTACTTTTACTTTCTCAATGTGCCATTTTTAAAGTAAATGAGAATAAAATCGTCCGGATAACTCACGGAACTTCATTTGGTCATTGCAGAGGTTATTGCATCAAAGAAGAAATCTATACTGAAAAATCAATGACTTATGTAAAACGTGGATGGGATACAACTCAAACAAAACAAGTATCTTGGACATTCAAAACGAAAAAGACTAATTTTGAAGATCTAACAAAGCGTTTTTCTTACTTAAAATTCCAAGAATTAGATTCAATTATCGGTTGTCCAGATTGTGCGGATGCTGGTGCTGAATACCTTATCATTGAAACAAAAAAAGGAACTCGAAAAGTGGTATTTGATGCCTACAGTTCACCTACTGGAATAGAATCTTTCCTAGAATATATGCGCGAAAAACGCAAAGAACTGGAATTGAAAGTAGAAGGAGAAAACTAAATTCGATTCCAATAGTCTATCGTTTATATAGAAAATTGAATCCTTGAAACTCATTTTATATCTCTAAAAAACGTAATTTTGCTTGTTTTTAGACATTTTAAACTATGCGTGTATATCTTGATAATGCTGCCACAACACCTTTAGCACCAGAAGTTGCGCAAGCAATGATTCCAGTTATTGAAGCTGAATTTGGGAATCCATCTTCAACTCATTTCTATGGTCGTCAAGTAAAAGCATTGATTGAAACTTCTCGTAGATCGGTTGCAAAACATTTGAATTGTTCACCTGCAGAAATCATTTTCACATCTGGAGGAACTGAAGCAGATAACATGGCAATCAACACAGCTGTTCATAATTTAGGAGTAAAACGCATTATTTCTACAACAATTGAACACCACGCAGTTGGACATACAATTGAGCATATCACACAAAAAGAAAACATTGAAGCAATTTGGTTAAATGTTGACAGTAAAGGTTCTATTTCACTTTCTAATCTTGAAAACTTATTGAAAGATGGAATTCCAACTCTTGTTTCTTTGATGCACGCAAATAACGAAATCGGTACTTTAATTCCATTGAAAGAAGTTGCACTTTTATGTAGAAAATATGGCGCTTATTTCCATTCAGATACGGTTCAAACAATGGGGCATTATCCCTTTGATCTTCAAGACTTAGATATTGATTTTATCACATGTGCAGCACACAAATTTCATGGACCAAAAGGTATTGGTTTCTTGTATGTAAACAAAAATATCAAAGCTGAAATATTAATTCACGGTGGTTCTCAAGAACGTGGATTAAGAGGTGGAACTGAAAATGTATACGGAATCGTTGGATTAGCAAAAGCTATGGATTTAGCATATGAAGACGTTGAAAGTCATGAAAATCATGTTCAAGGATTGAAAAACTACATGATGAATGAATTAAAGACTTTATTTCCTGATGTTTATTTCCATGGTGAAACCGATCCTTCAAAAAGTTTATATACTGTTTTAAATGTGTGCCTTCCAGCAACTTCAAAATCAGGACTTTTATTGTTTACAATGGATTTAAAAGGTGTCGCTTGTTCTGGAGGTTCTGCATGTACTTCTGGCGCAACAAAAGGTTCACATGTTCTAGAAGGCATCGAAGCAGACAATTCACGTCCAAATATTCGCTTTTCTTTTTCGCGTTACACATCCAAAGAAGAAATTGATTTTGCAATTGAACAAATAAAATCTGTTTACGAGACAACCCTTTTGTAAGATTTTCACTCTTTCTTATTAAATTCACATAAGAATCTAAAAAGATGAGACTACTATTAATTGCAATTTCCCTACTATTCTTTCAAATGATTGGAAGAAGTCAAACATATTTTCCACCATTGACAGGTTCAACATGGGAAACGATGGATCCCAGCGAATTAGGTTGGTGTCCTGATTCCATTCAAAAATTATACGATTGGCTAGAAGTTACTGACTCAAAAGCTTTTATCGTTTTAAAAGATGGGAAAATCGTACTTGAAAAATACTTTGGAACTTTTACCACAGACAGTGTTCATGCATGGAACTCAGCTGGAAAAACATTAACTGCTTATGCTGTTGGAATTGCTCAGCACGAAAATCAACTTTCAATAAACGATCCAACAGCTTTATATCTTGGCTCGGGATGGACTAGTCTCACTCCAACCCAAGAAAACGCAATTACAATTAGAAATCAATTAACGATGACAACAGGCCTAGATGATGGAGGAAACCTTGATTGTACAGATCCAGCTTGTTTAACATTCTTAGCCGACCCAAATACGCGATGGTCGTATCACAATGCTCCATATACATTATTGGATTCTGTTATTGAATCTGCAACTGGTCAAAGTTTGAATGCATTTGTCTATCAAAAAATCGGACTTAAAATTGGAATGAATGGAATTTATGTTCCAATTGGTTACAATAATGTTTTTTTCTCAAAACCACGAAATTTTGCACGATTTGGTTTATTGCTTTCTCAAGATGGATTTTGGGGAACTACATCCGTTTTAGATGATCTTACCTATTTAAACGAAATGCGAAATAGTTCACAATCTATTAATCCGAGCTATGGTTATTTGACGTGGTTGAATGGAAAAAATAGCTACATGTTACCTAGTTTACAAATTAGTTTTACTGGAAGTATTTTACCAAATGCACCTGACGATGTATATGCCGCACTTGGGAAAGATGCTCAAATTCTGAATGTCGTTCCATCACAAAAATTAGTCGTTTTAAGAATGGGAGGTGGAATGGGAACAAGTTTAGTAGGCTCGCAATACAATGACACGATCTGGCAATACATCAATAAATTTGGATGCACAGCATCTATTTCCGAAAAAGATAAAATCGATTTTCAAATTTATCCAAATCCAGGTAAGGGAACTTTTCATCTTATTTTGCCACAACAGAGTACTCATCCTGAAATTTATATATCTGATTTACAAGGAAGAAAAATTCCATTTACACAAAATGAAAACGAGTTACAACTTGAAAGAAGTTTACCTGGAATTTATTTATTGACACTCAAATTTGGTGAATCCTATCAAACAAAACGAATAGAAATTCAATAAGAAAAAAATAAAAGTGAATATTGACTATTCTCTTATTTAACACAAATTAAATCTTGAAAAAGGGTCTTAATTTCTACGGTAAATGGCCCTTATGTAGTTTTCGTTCGTAAATAAGCAAATGAAACGCGGGAAAAAGTGCTGTTTGACGACACTTTGTCCTAGACAATTCGAATTGCAAAGGAGAATTCGTCTGGGGTAACAAAGTTAGGAGTTTCACTTTTTTTAGTGAAATGTCGCGTAATTTACAAGAAAACGAAGTACAGGCCTAGACATTTTTGGCACCACCTTTTTGTGGCAATGACAAAAAGGTGGTATGAATGAGTATACTTAAAATTGAATTATACAATTTTAATAGTTGATAAAAAAGCTTAATTACTTTCTTTCACTAGCTCTGCGGTAGTAACTTTATACTGTGCAAGGAGGAAAAAGACATATTTTAGTGATGAGTTCCTGGTATCCAACGCGTTTGGATCCATTTTTAGGAAATTTTGTGGAACGGTTTGTTCGTTTATTGAGTTCTGTCTATGAGGTTTCTGTTCTTCATACTCAAAACGACAAATCAATTTCTAAAATTGAAGTCACAGAAGACCGATCAAAAGGATATCATGAAATTATTGTCTACTACCCCACTGGAAACAATGCTTTTTCAAAATGGTGGAACCGAAGACGTGCTTTAAGTAAAGGAATGAAATTCATCGAAGATGTTGATTTGATTTACAGTCATATTTTCATGAATAAAATCTCCCAGTTTGTACGTGCAAAATTTCATTACCATTGTCCCTTGTTGGTTCATGAACATGGTTCTTATTTTTTCAAAGAATCACCTCATCGTTTGAATCAGATTCAAAAGCAAAACTTGCGTAGATTCAGTATGTATATCAAGAAAATTATTGCTGTTTCTCCTGTTTTAAGAGCCGAAATGAAATCAACATTCCCAACAACAAAAATTGATGTGGTTCCAAATTATGTGGATGAAACGCTCTTTCCTTTAAAATCAAGTACAAGTAAACTGATAAAAAACTTCGTTCATATTTCAACCTTAGATGTGAAGTCTAAAAATCCATTGATGTTACTCGAAGGATTCGAAAAAGCACTTCCAAGTTTAGATCAAGAGTCTAAGTTGACAATCGTTTCTGATCAATGTAGTGAAACATGGAAAAAATGGGTCACTGAAAGAAATTTAGAAAACCGCATTCTATTTGTTGGTCCTTTGCAATGGGATGAAATTGGGTCTGTATTACAAGAAAACGATTGCTTAATTCAAACAAGTGATTTTGAAACCTTTGGAATCGTAATAGCTGAATCTTGGTTAGTTGGACTACCTGTAATCTCAACTTCTGTAGGAATTGCACATGAATTACCTGAATTTCTTGGACTTCAAATTAAAAAGAATGATGCTCCTGACCTTGCTGAAAAATTAATTCAAATTCAAAACCAAAACAATTCATTTGATGCTGAAAAAATTCGCGAACATGCACTTCAATTCAGTTCAGATGCCGTAAGAGATCAATTACAAAGTCTTTTTGAAAATTACTTCGATCAACATGAATAAAACAGAGCTCATTGAATTTCTAAATAATAGATTCACAGATGAAATCAATGAAATTCAAGCTGATTTAAGGTTGATTTCAAATGATTTAGCGAATGACACCAAAAGTTCAGCTGGAGATAAATTTGAAACTTCACGTGAAATGGCCAATCAAGAAATTTCAAAGTTGCAATCTGTTTTAGCTGAAAAAAAGCGCTTCGTTCAAATTCTACAAAATGATGCATTTCAAAGTAAATCAACAACGATTCAAGCAGGTTCACTAGCTCAAATTGATGAAACCTGGTATTTCTTTGGACTTCCATTTGGAAAGACAACTTTTCAAGACAAAACAGTCATCGGAATTGGATTAACAGCTCCTTTTGCACAAGCATTTTTACAAAAAGAAAAAAGTAATCAAGTGAATTTTGGACAAAAAATTCAAACCATTTTTGAAATATTATAAAGCCAAAAGTAGTATAAACTAAATCCAATCACTTATTAACTGAAAGCAATCACCTATACATAAACACTATTTATTCATACTCATTGATATAAGTTCGTATAAAAAAGAACTAAAATGATGAGAAAAATTCAACTTTTACTACTTTCAACAGTGTTAAATTTCACTTTATTTGCTCAATCCTCTTGGGTCAATCCAGCAGCCATTGGAAGTGAATATATCAGTGGAGATGTTACTGGTGTGACTTTTCCAACTTCAACAACTGGCTTCATAACTTCTTTAAACCATGTCTATCGAACAACAGATGGTGGACATTCCTGGAAAATTGCAAAAGGATCAAATTCAGAGTTCTTTCCACAATATGACATCGCATTTGCAAATATAAATCAAGGTCTAACTGTAGGCGCAAACTATTCAGCATACACAACAAACGGAGGTGTGACATGGGTAGAAGTGAACCAAGGCGGTAATGTTTTAAACGGCACTTTTTTAAATGTAAGCGGAATTGGATTTTGTGTTGGTAATTCAGGTGTAATTCGTAAGACTTCAAATTTTGGAGTGAGTTGGACTACTCAAGCCTCAGGCACGACAAATGCATTACATGAAACGTTTTTCACTTCTGACACTCAAGGCTGGGCTGTTGGAGCAAGTGGTACAATTTTAACAACTTCAAACGGAGGAACAACTTGGACCGCACAAACTTCTGGAACAACTCAAACACTTCGATCTGTATATTTCATTACTTCCTCAGAAGGATACGCTTGCGGTGAAGCAGGTGTCGTATTAAAAACAACAAATGGTGGAACAACGTGGACTGCATTAACAAGTGGAACTTCTCAACATTTAAATGATATTACTTCGGTTTCAACTACAGAATTTGCTATTTGTGGTGCAAATGGAACTGTATTAAACTCAACAGATTCTGGAAATACTTGGACCTTAGAACTGAGTTTCACAACTGAAAATCTAAATGCTGTTTCATTTTCTGGAACAACTCTTTTCTCAGTAGGAAACAATGGAAACCTTGCAAAAAGAAATGCTTTCTCTAATTGGTCCTTGGATAACAAAGGTATTTCAACTCCTTTAAGAGAAGTGTCAAAGTTTAATAATGAGTATTTAGCAGTTGGTAACGGTGGAATTATTTTTAAATCAATAGATAAGGGAGCAAATTGGAGTAAATTAAACTCAGGTTCTACATTAAATTTATTATCAGTTGAAATGATTAACCCTTCGATTTCAATAGTTGGAAGTGTATTTGGCTCAATGTTTCGAACAACCAATGGGGGAACAACTTGGAGTGCTATTTCATCGGGATTAACCGGAAACATTACTGATATTAAGTATATACCTGGAGCTTTATTTGCATGTGATGTGATGTGACAGGAAATTTAGCTAAATCAACTGATCAAGGAGCAACATGGACTCTTATTACGACCGGTTCAACAGGATTTCAAGAAATGCATTGGTGGGATGTAAATAATGGAATCATTATCGGAACGAATAGTGTTGTCCTAAAAACTACAGATGGTGGATTAACTTGGCAAAACAATCCAATTCCAGTTCCTGCTTTTTTAAAAGATGTCGACTTCGAAAGTCCAAATATCGGTGTAGTTGTTGGACAAAACACAAGTACTTTCGCAGGAATTATATACAAAACTATAGATGGAGGAATAACTTGGACTGCATTAACTGGTCCTTTTTCTCAAACTTACAATTCAGTTGATTTAATTTCAGCTACAAATTATATTCTTGGTGCTACTGAAGGATTTTTAATTGAAACAACAACTGGTGGAGCATCTTTTTCAACTATCAATACAGGAAGTTCTAATGGTGTAAATGATTTATTGATGACTAGCTCATTAGATGGAATATTTGTTGGTGATCGCGGACAAATTCAATTATTTACATGTCCAGCTGTTGTTCCTTTGATCCAAGAAAATCAAACATTTTGTGAAGGGAGTCAACTAAGTGATGTTGTTTTAACAATTGGAAATCCAAAATGGTATTCAGATGAATTCTTAGGACTAGAATTACCAGATTCAACAGTACTTTCAAGTTCAAACACTTATTATGTAACGAATAACACAGGAGGTTGCGAAAGTATTTTATTTGCAAACTTTACTCCAACAATTATCTCCACTCCTGCTCCATCTGGAGCTACAACGCAAGATTTTTGTATTGAAGCATTTGTTTCTGATTTAACTGTTAGTGGAACTTCAATTGTATGGTACGATGCTCCATCAAATGGAAATGTATTGAACCTCTTTGATGCGCTAAGTGATGGTTCAACTTTATATGCAAGTCAAACGCTCAATGGTTGTGAAAGCTTGAATCTCTTAACTGTTGATGTTGTTATTGACAACCCAATTGTAACTGGTGCTTTACAGCAGACTTTTTGTATAGGTGCTTTGATTTCTGATATCGATGTTACAGGACAAAATATTCAATGGTACGATGCTGCTTCTGGTGGAAATCTACTATTGGAAACAGATGTCATTCAAGATGGATTGGTTTATTATGCTTCTGCAACTGAAAATGGGTGCGAAGGAACAAATAGATTATCAGTAGCAGTTTCAATAAATCCTGCTTTAGATTTAGGTGTTTCACAACAACTAGGAGTTTTTTCAGCAGCGGCAAATTCAATGAATTATCAATGGATTGATTGTAACAATGGAAATCAAATTATTTCAGGAGAAACAAATCAACAATTCACTCCAACTACAAATGGAAGTTATGCTGTGATAATTAATGATGGTTTGTGTCAAGATACAAGTGTTTGTTTGACAATTACTAATGTCGGACTAAATCAAATTGATCATACACATTTTGATGTATTTCCAAATCCAACTAGTGAAGATTTATTCATCACGAATCTTTCTTTATTTAACTCGAGTGAAGGATCTTTTGACTATCAAATCCTTACGATTGAAGGGAAACTAATTTTATCTGGAAAACTGAATTCATTAAATGATAAAATCAATGTTCGATCTTTCAGTAGTGGAACTTATTACCTTAAATTGGATGGTTTTGATGTACCAATAAAATGGATTAAAAACTAAAATACTTCAAACGGTAGTGATTTTTGATTCTGTGAAATTCAAAGGATAATTTTTATAATTATCTTGCATCATGATATTTCAAAGATCAAAGAATTTAATTTTTATTATTCTACTATTCTTTTTAACTAGTTTACAGTTATTACAAAAAGTGAATGCTCCTTATTTTCAATTTGATTCTGTGGAGCATTATTCATTAAAAATTGACGAATCTGTTTTTATTAACGACAGTAAAAATAAAGACCTTATTGATTTATATGAATATCTGGTAGGAGAAAGAATAAATGAGTTGAAGGATACCAATCAATTATCCGAATTAATAAGACTTGGATATCAAAAAAGCATCCTTCCTTCTAGCAAAAATGCCGATTTAAATAAATTATTTTCTGAAAAGGGAAAAGTAATTCCAATTGTCATGGATTGTGAGCCAATGTATCGAGACATACTTGTTTTAAAGAAGAAAAATAAAACAATTGGAATTGCTAAGATCTGTTTTGAATGTGGACAATCAGAGTTCATAGGAACTTCTAAGAAAACTGATGGCTTTGGAAAAAATGGTGAGTTTCAAAAATTAAAAACCCTTTTATCCAAGTAATATGCGTTTTATACTTTTCCTTCTATTATTAAGTTCAACAACTCTTTTCTCTCAAAATACTGGAAGAAAAGTTTACTTTTTAAATAGTAACATTTTCAAGCCAACGGATGAATTGGTTGTAATTGTTGATGGACCACAATCGAAGTTTGCGGAAGAATTAGGTTCTCGAATTTATAGAGACAGTAATGTTATAAAGAAAATTTGTTCTACATTTTACGAACAAATAGAAAACGATTCGATTTATGAAGACGTTCAATATTATTGTGGGCACGATTTGTTTTTTTATTTAAAAAGAGATAAAAACATTCGTCTCATTCGAGTTCTAAATTCGGATTGTGAATACGATCAAATTGGAGGAAAAGAAAACTTAAATCTATTAAAACTTGGAGAGAAGTTAATAATTGATACATTAAAAGAATGTTTAAAGAAAAAAACTAAAAATAGAATTTTTGAAAACACTATTTGTGTAAAAAAAATAGAAGAAAACGAGAAGTATTTTTCTGATTTAGCTTGGTGTGATTTTAGTACTGGTGATAAGTTTCCTCGATGGTATTATGATGGAAAACTTATAATTGAATTAGAAATAACAAAAGAGAAAAAAATAAAACAAGCAGTTTACGAATTTATTAAAGAATTAGGTATAAATGAAATTCATAACAGTGAAATCAATTGGTGTGGTAGTGAAGATTACTCAAAAGGAATTGTCACCATTTACATGAAGAAAGAACTCTTTCACTATTTTGATAATTATGATTTAATTGAATATAAAAACAAAGACTACAAGCAATTTTTCGAGGATAAAAAATATTCTTACTTACTTTTTAAAACTCCTTAACCTAAACTTTCTTCGCTTTTTTATTATAAAACAAACTCACCAACAATCGGTGTAGGATTTCCAAAAATATATCGGAAAACAAGCGAATTACTAAAACCATTACGGCTGCAAGTTTTTGTTCGGATACTGAAAAATCGAGGGTTTCTAGATAGCTTATTCCTAATTTTATTCCGTAATAAATTCCAAAGAAATAACAAGTATGCCACAACAATTCAAATGAAAACGTTCGCTCTTTATAGGTTTTAGTTGAAAACCAAAGAATCAATAAATAAAACTGCCCTAATGCGATGAACCAATTTTTTACCCAGCCGTATGAATTTGCACCCTTTTCAACCACATTGTAATGAAATACTTCGTTCATCAGCCAAATGATTGGATAGGTGTAAAACAGAAATGCAAAAACGCCAATTAAAAACCGAGGAATCAACCATGTTTCCAAGTCTCCATTCCGATTCGCGCCAACCATTTTCACTAAACCAACAAAAGAAACTACCATTAAATGAACCGTGAACACCCACAAAATATCAATTGCATCAAAATCAAAAAACAATAAACCAATGATGGAAATAATGTAATTCAATACACGTGCAAGACGAGCAATCCATTCAGGTACATTTCCTTTTAACGGAATAAAAAAATCTCCTTTCAACATGTTAAATCGTTGTTCTAGTTTTCAAAAACCATTTGAAAATAGTAATTTTATGCTTGTAAACTTAACAAAGCAATGAAATTCCCATTTTTTATTTTCATACTTTTATTTTCTTTTATAACAACTGCTCAAGATGTTTTTAAGGAAAAATACTTCAAAAAAGACAATACTTTTTTTTACCTAAAAAGTAAAGACTCGTTAATTTCTTACACCATTGCTACAACTACAAGTCAACGTTATAGTTTGAATTATATCATTGACACTTCTTTTTTGTTTTATAAGACTGAAAAACTCTATGAGGGAAAAAAATCTGCAATAAAAATTAGTAATAATGAAATCCTTCTTTATTCATTAAAACAGGTAAATCATTTCATTAAAGTTCCTGAATTAAGTAATTCAGATGCAAATTATATGCTTAATAA
>JBKDZA010000096.1:0-48791 GCA_046308455.1 Fluviicola sp. | reverse complement strand
TTTCCCACGGTTCATTTGCTTATTTACTAACGAAAACTACATACGGGCCTTTATCGTAGAAATTAAATCCGTTTTTCAAAATGTAATTAGTGGTAAATAAGAGAATATTCAAAATAAATTAAAATTGAAATGTGTTTGATTAGAATTTAGGCTTAAATAAAATGTGACAAAACGAGGCTTTCGACGTTGAAAAAAGCAAAGTCCCGAACGTTCGGGATGAGCATTTTTGAGACAAGAATAACGAAGTTTTGTTGCGTTTTAGAAAGCCTACTTATCTAAGACTTTTGGAATACGAAAATAATCTGAGTCCTTCTTCGGCGCATTAGATAAAGCTTCTTTCTGTGTAACAGTAACTTCTGCAACGTCTTCACGCAAAACATTGATTTCATCCGACATAAACACTAGCGGTTCAATGCCTTCAGTGTCCAATTCACTCAACTTACCCATAAAACCAATGATTTTTTCCAAATCCGACTTGATTTCTTCTTTCGCAGCGCCTTCAAAGCGTAAACGAGATAAATGAGCAATGTGATCTACTGTTTCGTCTGTGATGTTCATAGTACAAAATTACATTTTAAATTGTAAAGGGAAAATTGTAAATTGAAAAAAAGTTAATGAATTAGTTTTTCTTCACCAAACCATGTTTGATTAAAGGCGTTTCAATCAATTCAAACACTTGTTCACTCAATTCTTTCTCCGATTTTTCAGCACATTCTTCTTTTGAAATTACCGGATGAATATAAACCCGAGAAATTCCAGGATGTGCATAATCCAATTGACTTGGATCAGAGAAAATGTGGTAATTATCTAAAAACGTAAGTGCTACAATTGGAATTTTTGCACTTTTCGCCAATTTGAAAGCACCGTCTTTGAAGGAAATCATTTGAGGTCTGTCAAAATCTGGAATTCCACCTTCTGGAAACAGAACGATACTCCATCCTTCTTCAATCGCTTTTTTTGCTTGGATAAATGCTTTCGCAGATTTCAACTTATCATTGCGATAGACTGGAATGTTTAAGTATTTAAAAAAAGTTTTTACTAATGGATACGAAAGAATTTCACTCTTCCCCATGAACAAAAAACGGTGATGTGGCAACAAGGAATACATCAAGAAAATGTCAAAATAAGAAGCATGATTTGCCACAATTAAAAAAGGACCTTTTGGCAATTTTTCATTGGTCATTTTCCATGTGTGCACACATGTAAGGATGCGCATAGTCCACGACCAAACGACATTTATTGGAAAACTAAATCGACGCCATGATTTTTTTACAAGTGTGATTGCAATAAATGGATAGAAAAATAAAAGCGTGATTACAAAACAAATCCCAACCCATAATTTAAAGACAAAGCCTAGTATGCTGAAGAATTGTTTCATGTTTCAAATGTAAGAAAATCAAGCGAAATAATTAAAACCGATTTGTGATTGTTCAAAAATTGAATGAAATTTCGCTACATAACAATTCTGCCTTTTTGCAATTTTCCAATTAGGCCTAATTACCTACATGGAGGTAATTCTACCTAATTGCAAAAAGGGGGAATTCCAAAAAAATACTCTGGATTCCTAGACTTTCATTAATTTCGCAAAAAAACACAAGCAATGGCACGTATACTTACAGGAATTCAAAGTACAGGTACTCCGCATTTAGGAAATTTATTGGGTGCGATATTTCCAGCAATTGAATTAGCGAATGATCCAAAAAATGATTCGTTTTTATTTATCGCTGATATGCATTCATTGACGCAAATTAAAAACGGAGAAGAGTTGAAACTAAACACCTACTCAACTGCTGCTGCTTGGCTTGCTTCTGGTTTAGATCCGAATAAAACGACATTTTACCGTCAAAGTGATATTCCTGAAGTAACAGAATTAATGTGGTATTTGTTGTGCTATTTTCCCTTCCAACGTTTGACTTTAGCGCATGGATTTAAAGACAAACAAGACCGTTTGTCGGATGTAAACTCTGGTTTATTCAATTATCCAATTCTAATGGCCGCAGATATTTTATTATATGATGCAGAGGAAGTTCCAGTTGGAAAAGATCAATTGCAACATTTAGAATTTACACGTGATGTTGCTAGTCGATTTAACCACCAACACGGTGATGTTTTTGTTTTACCTGCTGATAAAGTAAACGAAGACACAAAATTGATTCCAGGAACTGATGGTGAAAAAATGTCGAAATCACGCAACAATTTTATAGACATTTTCTTACCTGAAAAGGCTTTGAAAAAACAAGTCATGTCGATTGAAACAGACAGTAAAAGTTTGGAAGATGTGAAAGATCCTGCAACTTGTAATGTATTCAAATTATACGAATTAGTTGCTGATAAAGAAGGTATTGAAAGAATGCGTGAAAACTATTTAGCTGGTGGATTTGGTTATGGTCATGCTAAAACAGAATTACTGAATACTATTTTAACGAAATACGGAAAAAACAGAGAAATTTATAATTCTTTGATGGACAATAAAGCCGAATTGGATACAATTCTTGAAGCTGGAGCTAAAAAAGCACGTTCAGTTGCACAAGTTGTATTGAAACGCGTTCGCGAAAAAGTAGGATTCACAACAAATATCTAATTTATCCGCTTGTTTTTAACCTCTTTTATTAGGTTAAGTGCTTTGATTTGTTATATTTGCACATCTTAAGATGTATGAATACTATGCTAAAAAAACTCAGTTATTTCGTTTTTCTATTGTTTATACTTTCCGCTTGTTCATCTGATCAAGAAGATTTAACTAATAAAAAAGCAATTGGTGGTGTAAAATATGGGGGTGAATTCCGCTTCATGTCGAAAGAGAAAGTAAGTTCTTTCCTTCCTATTCAAGCTTCTGACATATACACAAATCGAATAGTTTCTCAGATTTTTGAAACTGTTTTAACCATGGATGAAAATGGTGAAAACGTTGTTCCTGGATTAGCAGAAAGTTTCAAAGTTTCAGCTGACGGCAAAAAATACACCTTAAAAATTCGAAAAGGAGTCTTTTTTCACGATGATGACTGTTTTGGTGGAGAAGGAAGAGAATTAACTGCTGACGATGTGAAATTTACTTTCGACATGGCATGTTCAGGATTAAAGATCAATGAATCTTCTCATATTTTAATGTCACTGGTTAAAGGAGCTGAAGATTTTTATAAAAAGACAAAAAGTGAATACAAAGATGGTGGTGTTTCAGGAGTCAAAGTTATTGACAAAAACACCCTAGAAATAGAATTAATTTCTGCATATTCTGGATTTGATAAGTTATTAACTTTCCCAGGATTTGGTGTGTTTCCAAAAGAAGCTTACGATGAATATGGAAATGACATTGTAGATCATCCAGTTGGAACAGGTCCATTCAAATTATCTGAAACAGATGCAAGTCATGTACTTTTATTACGCAATGATAAGTATTGGAAAAAAGATGATTTTGGAAATCAAATGCCTTTTTTAGCAAGTGTACGAATGACTTATTCAAAAACGAAAAAAGATGAATTAGTATCGTTTAGAAAAGGTGAGATTGATCTAGTATTAAGTATACCAGTAGATGAAGTTGAAAATGTCTTAGGTTCATTACAAGAAGCACAAGATGGTAAAACTATCAAACATAAAGTACATGCACTTCAATCTAATTCTGTAATTTATGTCGGAATGAACCATAATTATGGACCATTAAAAGATATCGCTGTACGTCAAGCTATGAATTTGGCAATCGATAGAAACGCAATCGTAAATGAAATGTTAATGGGTGAAGGTTACGCAGTACTTCACGGATTTATTCCACCAACAGAATCATTTGATTACGAAAAAGTAAAAGGACCAAAATACAATGTCGAAGTTGCAAAAGCACTTTTAGCAAAAGCAGGTTATCCAAACGGAGAGAAATTCCCTACCTTACAATTATACGTTTCTGGTGCACCAGGTACAAAACATGTTATTTTAGCAGAAGGATTTGTAAAACAACTAAAGCAAAACTTAAATATCAATGTTGTTCTTAAGAACGTAGAACTGTCTAAAAGAAATTCAGCAGTAGCCGATCAAAAAGCTCCATTATGGTTAGCTGGATGGGTTGCAGATTATCCAGACCCGTCCAATTTCTTGTCTTTATTTTACGGAAAAAATGCTGGAAAAGGTTCTGCATTCATCAATCCGTTTAACTACAAAAATCCTTTATTTGACAAAACATTCGAAAACGCAAATAAAGAAGAAAACGAACAAAAAAGAATGAATTACCTTGTTCAATGTGATCAAATTATAATTGATGAAGCGGTTGTGTTACCAATGATCAATGATGATTTCATTACTATGACAAATGCACGTGTAAGAAATTTCACAACAAATTCTTTGGAAAACATTAATCTTTCTCGTATTTTTATCAAGGAACTTAAATAAAAGTTCAAAATATATTTATTCACTTTTAATGGCTCTCAGCTTGCAAAGAGAGAAAGGCAATCTTAAAAAAAGGTTGCCTTTTTAATTTCTTAACATTGCGTATTTTTAAAATGGCTAATTTCACTGCAAATTATGGGAATTATAAATCGAGATATAAGTTGGTTATCGTTCAATGCGCGTGTACTACAAGAAGCGCAAAATGATAAAAATCCATTGATTGAACGTTTTCGTTTTTTAGGAATTTACTCTAATAACTTAGACGAGTTCTTTCGCGTTCGTGTTGCAAATTTAAAACGTACCATTCAAGCTCAAAACACTAAAAAAGTGAGTGGTTTCAAAGGAACTCCCGCACAACTTTTTGAAGTAATCCGAACAATTGTAGTTGAACAACAAAACAAGTTCAATGAAACTTACCAAAAATTAATTCTTCTACTCAAAGAAAAAGGTATATCCTATTACGATGAAAAAAACCTAAGCGAAGAGCAAAAATTGGAATTGAAAAAATATTTTTCAGAAAAAATTGTTCATGATATTGTACCTATTCTTTTAACGAATCGACAACCATTCCCTCGTTTAAGAGATAAAGCAATCTATTTGGGTGTGAAAATGTCCCAAAGAAGTAAAAACCTATATGCAATCATCGAAATTCCTAGTTCACTTTCCAGGTTCTATCAATTCAAGGATCAAAATGAAAAAGGATTTATTTTAATTGATGATATCATCCGACTTCATTTACAAGAAATCTTTTGGACTTTCAACTTTGACCAGATCCATGCGTATACCTTAAAGTTCACACGTGATGCTGGAATTGACCTAGATTCTGATGTTTCTACTTCTTTTGAAGAGAAAATGATGAAAGGTGTTAAAGATCGTAAAAAAGGTGATCCAGTTCGCTTAGTCTACGATACTGAAATGCCAGAAGATTTACTAGAAATGATTGCGAGAAAATTAAATCTAGCTTTAGGAGTGAACACTATTCCGGGAGGTCGTTACCACAATTTCAAAGACTTCATGAAATTTCCGGATTTTGATTTAGTCGATGAATTAAATCCTCCATTTAAAGCAAAAAAACATCCAGATTTAGCTGAATCAAAAAGCGCAATTAAAATCATCAACAAGAAAAATATTTTACTGCACTTTCCATATCAACGTTTTGATTATATCGTAGATTTAATTCGTGAAGCAGCAATTGATCCAGAAGTTTATTCGATTAAAATCAACTTGTATCGCGTTGCACAAAACTCGCAAGTAATGAATGCCTTAATCAATGCAATCAGAAATGGGAAACTGGTAACAGCTGTCATGGAAATTCAGGCGCGTTTTGATGAAGAAAATAATTATTATTGGGCACAACGAATCAAAGAAGAAGGTGGTTATGTACATTATGGCTACGCTGGAGAAAAAATTCACTCCAAACTGTTACTTATCCAACGAGAAAGCAAAAGTAAAAAGTTACGCTCGATTGCATATATCGGAACTGGAAACTTTAATGAATCTACCTCAAAGATTTATACAGATTTAGCATATTTGACTTCAGATCCATTGATTACAAAAGAAGTGAACATGGTTTTTGATCGCATTGTGAATCCATTGACTCCCGTGAAATTTAAAAACTTACTTGTTTCACCAATCAATAACCGAGAAAAGTTACATGAATTTATTTTAAACGAAGCCAAAAATGCGCAAGCAGGTTTGCCCTCTGGAATTGACATTAAAGTAAATAATTTAGTAGACAATCGATTGATTGAAGCGCTACAATTTGCGGCAAGAAAAGGAGTGCGTATCCGTTTAATTGTTCGTGGAATTTGTTGCTTAATCCCACTTCCTAAATCCACAGAAAACAACATTGAAATTATTTCTGTTGTTGGGAAATACTTGGAACATAGTCGTTTCTGTATCTTTAAAAATTCAGGAAATCCAATAACAATAATTACTTCTGCAGATTGGATGGAACGCAATTTAAATAGACGAATTGAAGTTGGTGTTCAAATTGAAGACCCAGAAATCAAAACTGAATTGCAAAACTTATTCAATTTGTATTTGAAAGACACTGTGAAATCTCGAATTATTAATCGCAAGCAAAACAACAGTTTGAAAAAAGGCGCTGCATTTAATATTCAAGATTACTTACAAAACGAATATTATACTACTGAATCGAATTAAATATCGCTGTTTTTAAGTTCTTCTGCATATGATTTTGTAATCAAAGGCAAATAGATCTCAACTGTTACTCCACCAGTACTTCGCTCACGAATTAAGAAACTTGCATGTCCACGATTACTCGCATTTAACAACATCAAACGATCATTAATGATCTCCGAAGAACGTGCAGAATCAATTGCTTTTAAACCATGTCCGTTGTCTTGAATTTTAATGGATAATTCATCTGGCTTCGTCATGTTAAAACGAATCAATAATTCTCCATTTCGACCCAAATTTTTGAAACTATCGTCAATTGAACTTTCAATGAATGGCTGTAAAATCATTGTTGGAATACACACATCTTGCTGATTGATTGAAGGATCCACATCAAAAGAATAGGTGAATTTTCGTTTCATTCCAGCCTGCTGCAAATCCATGTATTCAGACAAGAATTCAATTTCCTTATCGATTGTCATGAAATCATTGTAGCTACTTTCCAAAACTTTATTGACTAATTTTCCGAAAAGTTCGAGTCGTTCTTTCACGTTTTGTGAGTCGATTTTATCTAACTGAATACGCTTAATTTCTTTTGAAATAAATTCAGGGTTTATGCGCGCCAAGTCCAATTGTTTTTTAATCTCAATTCGATTTCGGCTCTTTTTAATAGCATTTTGACGGAAAACGATAAAAATGTACAATGCTAATAAGGTCAAAACGATAGTTCCAACGGTTATTAATTTCTTTTTCAAGGCATAAACTTCTCGTTGTGATTCGAGTAAAATTTTATCTTGGTTTAATTCTTCTTTGGATTTATCTGCTTGAATTTGATGAAAACGTTCTTCCAAGCGATTAAATTTTTTCTCTGTTTTTAATTTTTGAATCGAATCGTTTACAGTAGCAATATCTTCATAAATTAACAACGCTCGCTCAAAATCACCATCTAATTTTGAACAGGTATACACCAATTGAAGTGCATTTTTATAATCGTAAATATTACCTGAGTTTTTCGCGTATACTAAGTTTGAATCCGCAAATTGATATGCTTTATCGTATTTTTTTTGCTCCAAATACAAATCTGCTAAATCAGAAAAAATTAGTGCTCTTTCATCAAAATGTTGAGTTGAATTGGTGTAAGTCAATGCTGAATCCAAATACAAAATTGCTTTGCGATAATTTTTTCCAACGTATGCACAATCTTCCAAATAACTGTAGGCATTAATCAAACCGTCTGCATATTTAATTCTTTTTGAAAGTAAAACAGCAAATTTTAAAGCGTTAGATGCAGAATCAACATAAATTGGTTGATTTTCCAAGCGATATAAACTCAAGAAACGACTTCCGAGCAAGATTAATTGATCTATCTTTCGTTCATTATCACCCAATTTTACAACAATTGATTGTGCTTGAAATAATAATTTTTTACCTTCTTCTTTATTGTTGTTAGAAAAGTGAATTTGAGAAAGAGAAAGCAAGGCATGTGACTGAGAAACAGGATTTGAAGATTTTGAAGCTAAGTAAATTGAACGTCCAAAATAATCAGAAGCTTCTTTCTTTTCACCTATTTTTTGATGGTATTCACCAAGTAACAAATACCAATCTAAATAATCGTTTTTAGCACAACCAACGGAATCAAGCAAGGATTTTTCACGATCGAGATTCGACTTTGCATCTTCAAGTTTATAAATCTTTAATTGTGCTTGTGCAAGCAATTGATGGCCAAAGGCTTGACATCTTGTGTTTTTGTTTTTCAAGAAAACTTTAGCAACTTTCCATAGATCGACATTTTTGTGTACTGCAACAGAATCAAAATCACGTGTTTTTTTAAAGGCATCCATTTCTGGACATCCACATGATTTTTGAGCAAATGCTTGCACACTCAAAAAGAAAAAGAAAAATATTACTAGTTTGTACATTGATTTCATCCCTTGAATCAAAAGTAAGAAAATTTTTAATTGACTTACGTTTCTAAATTCACTATTTAGATTTACATAAATATTCAAACATATTTATTTGATGAATATTATTTTATCGAAACAATAAAAAAATCTATATTTCTTACTTTTTTCATTGCCAAAAAAGTAAGCAAAATCCCGATTGCTATCGGGACTAGGCCTGTATAAAAAAGCTTTGTAAAACTACATTTCGTTCCACTGCCAAAACCGAAACTCCTAACTTTGTTACCGCATCATTTTACAAATTCTGCGACAAAGTGTCGTCAAACAGCAGTTTTGTCTACGCTTCACTTCATTTGTTTTACTAAACCATTTTTCTAAGGCCCAAAATAAGTCCAATGAAAGAATTTAAAATCGTATTAAACAAAAACGGCAAGCTATTTCTAACTTGCCGTTTGAGGACTGTTGTTTTGCTACACTGTTACGATTCAGTCGACCTAAACTTGATTTAAATTATAATTAAAGAGTTCCTATGTTTTTAATTATTTCGTAACTAATCGTTAATTTCTACTTAGAAATTATATGTTAATCCTATTGTTACTGGGTGAACGGCCGCCGTTTTGTCTGTGTCAAACATTGGAATCACTCCATAATTTGCATAAACTCCCCAATCATTGTATCCTAAACGAACTGTTGCATCTAATTTGAAAGCTTCTAAGCCAAAACGAGCACGTTCTTTTTGTTTGATATCTTTTCCATCTGCCCCAATTACTGTTTTCACTGTTGAAGCAATTCTAACTCCTCCGATAACACCGGCAGCTAAATAAAACCCTTCATAACCAGAACCTTTAGAACAAATTTCCAACATCAAAGGAGCAGTTAAATAAATCGCACGCAATTTGTTTTTCTTGTAAGTTACTGTTGTATCAACCGTTGCCCATAAAGAATCTCCTACATTTAACTGATATTGTTGTAAACCAATCTGCATCCAATTAATTCCTAAACCTGTTGAAAATCCGATGTGGTTTTTGTAAATCGGGAATTTGTGTTCCAAAAAGTTAAACTCAAAAGCGAAAGAATTTGCTGGATCGTTTTCCCATTGTTTATCTAGTGGGAAACTCGATTTATTTGATGAATTCAACAAGATTGTTGGTCCAAAACTAAAGGCCGCCCAATGTGGTTCGTAAGTTGGTCCGTTGATATCTTCGTCCCATTCCGCATCTAGAGTATCTCCTTCTTCTGCTCCATCTTCCACTTCAAATTCTGCTGGAGATATAACGATGATTTCTTTTCCACCAACTTTGATACGAGTTGTATCTGGTTCGTTGTTTTCTGTTTCTTCTTGTGCGAAAACTTGACTAGTCATTAGCAAGGCGCAAACTGTGTAAACTAATTTTTTCAAGATTTTAAAGTTTAATTATTTTTAAAGTATTTTATAATTTTTATTTCCTGTTTGTTTGAATGTATGACCTACAAGTCAAAAAAATGTTACAGGAGAATTGAAAAAAAAATGAAAAAAATTCAATTCTCTTGATTTACTTGGGTTTCAGAACTGAAAAAAGTTTTACCCTTTACTTTTTCGGAATGGATTTTCACGTATTTTTGTACCGCAAAAACAATCAATTTTATGTTTAGAACACATACTTGTGGCGAATTACGCCCAGCACATATCGGTCAAGAAGTAACTTTAGCAGGTTGGATGCAACGCTCTAAAGACTTAGGTGGAATTACTTTCATTGATTTACGTGACCGTTATGGTATTACACAATTGGCTTTCAACTTTGATGAAAACCAAGATTTGTGTACACAAGCGCGTAAATTGGGTCGTGAGTTTGTGATTCAAGCAAAAGGTGTGGTAATTGAACGTTCAAGCAAAAACACTAAGATTCCTACAGGTGAAATTGAGATAAAAGTTACTGAATTAAAAGTTCTAAATGCTGCGAAACTTCCTCCATTTACAATCGAAGACGATACGGATGGTGGTGATGAGTTACGCGCACAATACCGCTACTTGGATTTGAGAAGAAATCCAGTTCAACAAAAATTGATGTTGCGTAATAAAGTTGCTTTAGAAACACGTAAATACTTAGATGAACAAGGATTTTGGGATGTGGAAACACCTTACTTAATCAAATCGACTCCAGAAGGAGCGCGCGATTTTGTTGTTCCATCACGTATGAATCAAGGTGAATTTTACGCTTTACCACAATCACCGCAAACATTCAAGCAATTGTTGATGGTTTCTGGATTCGACCGTTATTACCAAATCGTGAAATGTTTCCGCGACGAAGATTTACGTGCCGACCGTCAGCCTGAGTTCACACAAATCGACTGTGAAATGGCTTTCGTGGAGCAAGAAGACATTTTAAATACGTTTGAAGGTTTGATCAAGCATTTATTCAAAAATGTAAGAGGTGTTGAGTTTGAAGGAGCATTTCCACGCATGGATTATTCCGAAGCTATGGCGAAATATGGTTCAGACAAACCAGACATTCGTTTTGGAATGGAATTCGCGGATTTGAAAGCCTTAACTGCAGGAAAAGATTTCGCTGTTTTTGATTCAGCAGAAGCTGTAATTGGAATTGCTGTTCCAGGTGCGAGCGAATACACACGCAAGCAATTGGACGAAATCATTGAATGGGTGAAGCGACCTCAAATTGGTGCGAAAGGTTTAATCTATTCGAAATGTAATTTAGATGGAACATTTAAATCTTCTGTAGATAAGTTTTACGACGAAGCAGCATTGAAATCATGGGCAGAAGCAACTGGAGCAAAAGCTGGTGATTTGATTTTTGTATTGAGCGGAGATTTAGACAAAACGCGCAAGCAAATGAACGAATTGCGTTTGCGTATGGGAACAGAATTGGGACTACGTGATCCGAACAAATTTGCGCCATTGTGGGTTTTGGATTTCCCATTATTGGAATGGGACGAAGAAAACGAGCGCTACCATGCGATGCATCATCCATTTACTTCACCGAAACCAGAAGACATGGAATTGATCGCAACGGAGCCAGGAAAAGTTCGTGCGAATGCCTACGATTTAGCAATGAATGGAGTAGAATTAGGTGGAGGATCGATTCGTATCCACGACCGCGATTTACAAGCGAGAATGTTTGACTTACTAGGATTTACACCTGAAGAAGCACAAGCACAATTTGGATTCTTGATGAATGCATTTGAATTTGGAGCTCCACCACACGGAGGTTTAGCTTTCGGTTTAGACCGTTTAGTTGCAACAATGGGTGGTTCGGATTCTATTCGTGATTACATTGCTTTCCCGAAAAACAATTCAGGTCGCGACGTAATGATTGATGCACCAAGTGCGATTGACGAAAAACAATTGAAAGAATTGGGGATTAAGCTTTAATTCTTTAAAGATAATTTGAAGCGTTCACTCTTTGGGTGGCGCTTTTTTAATGATTAAAAGTTTTCCAATTTCCCTTTTCAAATTCAAACTACTTTACTTTTAATTTGTAATGCCGCTAGTTATATCATTTTTATTACTAATATTTCTATAAAAGGAATTTATTAAAAGGCTTGATTTTTTAATTAATATTTTATGAAACACTTCTAATTCATTTTCTTTATCGTATCTATATTTAATTAATGCTTCTAAGAAAGCTAAATATTCTATATCCATTGGTAACTCATAAAAACCAGAGAATAATTGGTTTGTATTTGTATCTCTGAATTTATAATTGATTGTTATTCTTGACAATAACAAAAATCCAAATCCCCAATAAAAAATAAATAGAAGTTGATTCAATTCTAAAGCTCTTGGATTCTCCAAAAATTTTAACTCACCCTCATCAAATTTTTCATCTATTTCAACTTTCGCTATTTCAAATAAAAAAGACAATAAAGCAATATCAATAACCTGTCTTGAATAATTATAAATTTCAATCTTAAAAATCTGATTGTTTTTATCTCTTAAAAAATCATAAAGAACTGGAGAATTATTTTTCCAAAGAAAATCATCAATATAAGTGAATTCAATTTTTCGCCCAATTTGCTCACAAATACATGAAAATAATGAAACAACATTATTCTCATCAATGTAATTGCTAATCAATCTTAGATTATCAAAATTTGGTTTTTTAAAAACTAATTCAAGTGAATCTAACAAATCAGTAATTTCATTGAACTCTTCACTTGTGATGATATATTTTTTATTAAACATATATTTAGGAAAATAATAAGAGAAGTAACATTATAAATTTAAAGAGATACTTAAATTTAAAAATGTTTTTCAATTTTCTCTTTTAAATTTTCAATTTCTTACTGGTATCCTGAGAAATCCTTCGGACACTGGTATCTTCTGCGAATGCTTTTGGCGTTAGCTTTTCCTTTGAACAAGACGCGGTCGTTGAAATCCATCACTAAGGTCAATTCATGGGATCCGTAAGAACTTGTTTTAAGGCGAGAAACGGTGAAATCGAAATTGTACATTACTTTCCAGGTCATGTTTCCTTTGTCTGGTAAATTGATTCCAATAACTGCAATGAACGAATCAAATTGCTTCCCACTTAATGCAGCTGTGCGATTTCTGGTCCAAAGTCCGATAGTAAAGGGCTTGTTGACAATGTTTACTCCAAATGAAAAAGTTCTGAATTCATTTTGTTTCTCTACAACGAAGCCTGGTTGGATGATGATGTTATTGAACAAGAAGTTGGAACTAAAATGTCCCACGTATTTGATTGGTAAAGTGATATCGTCTCCTAAAAACACATCTTTTGGTTGCGACAAATGGTGAATACTTCCACCGAAAGTCATGGAATAACGTTTAAACGAACCTCGTTGATTTCTGCTTTCTCCATTAAAGCGCAAAACGATTCCCGACTGAAAATCAGCGTAAGATGTTGTGTTGTAATTGGGTCTGTTGAAAGCTGAAGGATTGATGTTTCCAAGTGATTCGTCTAACTGATCTGAGAACGTTAATTTGCTCCAATCAATTGATTTTTGGACAAATCCTCCAGCAATTCCGGCTTGAAGTATGACATTTTTTGTATCAATCGGACGATAAGAATAATTCAAATAGGCTGCTGAAGTTCTGAGTAAAGCTTCTCCACCCACATCAGAATAGGCATTGATTCCCAAGCCCATTTTGTAAACAGTCTGTGCTTCCAAAGAAGTCGAAAACGTATTGAATCTTCCCGGAATTGGTCCCCATAAATTACGCGCATTCACACGGAAACTCATCCCATTGTTGATGGCTGTCATCGCTGAATTGTAATAAATTGGATTATTGTAAAATTGTGAGAAATTAGGATCTTGTGCAGTTACAGAACCAGTTAAAACGACAAAGAATAAAAATAAAAACTGTCTCATACTTATCGAATTATAGTTACTGTTCCTGAACGTTTCAACTTACCATTCGGGTATTCTTTCCCTTCCCAAACTTTTTCGTTAAGGAAAGTAGCTGATGCTTTCCAAACATATGCGTCTTGCTGAACTGGTTCACCATTAAAGGTTCCATCCCAATATTCGGTCGGACGTCCATCTGCATCTAAAGCATTTGTCGACCAAATCAAGTTCCCCCAATCGTCGTAAATCAACAACTCAAAGTTTTTCATACCTACTCCTTTAGGAATAAAGTTCGCCACACCAAAATCAGAATGTCCTGGACTCATTGCGTTTGGAATAAATAAGCCGTAGAAAAAGTCAACTTCGAGAGTTTGAATACTAGTGTCAACACATCCATAATCACTTGTAGCAATTAATTCAATTGTAAAGGTTCCACTTTGATCGTATTGTTCTACTGGATTTGTTTCTGTTGAATTGTTTCCATTTCCAAAATCCCAAGAATATGAAGTTGCACCAGAGCTTAAGTTTGTAAATTCAACTAGCCCACTCAACAGATTCGAATTTTGGACATTTTCATAACTAAAATCAGCAGTTGGAGTTGGCATGATTACAATTGGAACGCTTGAATTAGCAGTATCTGTACAACCACCAGCACCATAAGCTATCAACTCTACTGGGAAGACCCCACTTTGCGTATACGCATACGAAACAGGATTTCCTGTTAGGATGATTCCATCACCAAAATTCCACTGAAGTGAACTTGCAAGTGTTGATGTTGCAACAAATTGGAGTTCCTCAAATTGACAAATTGTATCAGTTGGAAGGGTGAAACTCACTGTTGGACCTTGAAAATTACTTACAAGCAAATCAGTTGTGTCTTTACAGCCATAAATTGTGGTAACAATAAGCGAAACAGTATAATTTCCAGGAGAATTGTAAGTATGAATAGGATTTGTTAAAGTACTTGTTTGTCCATCACCAAAATTCCATTCGTAATTTGTTCCACCTGTACTTGAATTCGTAAAGGTAGAAATCATTGGTGTGGAACATACATCGTTTGAATTAACACTAAAGTTTGCAGCTGGGAAGGGATGAACAGTTACCGTTCTAAAAATAGTATCGGTACAACCATTCGCATTTTCAGCATACAATGTGATTGCGTATGTTCCTAGTGTTGTGTAAGTATGCGTAGGAGAAAAAGTGGAGGAGGTGTTTCCATCTCCAAAATCCCATGCATAAAATGAGCTGTTTGAACTTAAATTGGTCATTGAAACTGTCAGTGGAACACAACCAGAAGTTGGTGTCAAACTGAAATCTGCCACGGGATTTGTACTTACCACAATTGGATGCGTAACCGAAGCAGTACAACCATTCAACAAACTAGTTCCTGTCAAAGTCACTTGATACGTTCCTGAAATTTGGTAAATATGAGTTGGACTTGTCAAAATACTTGTGTCACCATCTCCAAAATCCCAATGACTTCCAGCAAGTGTTGGCGAAGTATTCGTGAAAGCAAAAATTTCATTGATACACACTGAATCTGGGTTGGTGTCGAAACTCACTAGCGGACTTGGGAAAACAGTGATTACCACTTCGGCTGTATCAAATCCACATCCATTTGCAAATAAGCGAACAGTATATGTTCCCGGATTCGTAAAGGTATGTGTAGGATTGTAAACTGTTGAGGTATTTCCATCGTCAAAATCCCAAGAAGAGAATATTGCACCTTGTGTAAATTGTGTGAAGTTTACCGTATGAGGAACACATCCATCTGGGTCGTCTGTATTGAAAAATGCATTTACTTGTGGTGGAATAACCGTTACTTGATGCGAAATCGTATCTGTTCCACATTCGTTTTGAACTGTCAATAAAATCGTGTAGGTTGTATCTGATGTACCTGTGAAGAAAACATGTTGCAAGGTCGCGGAAGTATCTGTTGAGAATGTTCCATCGCCAAAATCCCACAAATAGGAATCTGGAAGCCCAACGCTGTTATTTACAAATTGCAAGTTCAAAGGAGTACAACCAATTCCAAAATCAGTACCAAACAAAGCAACAGGTTGAGGCATTGCAATCACCGTATCTTGATGTTGTGAAGTTCCACAGAAATTCGTAACATTTAAAGTTACTATGTAAAGTGTATCTGAGACTAAATTTGCCACATACGTTTGGTTTCCAGGATTTGAAAGCGTTGAATTTGCACCATTTCCAAAATTCCAATTGTAGGACAAATTGGGTCCTGTTGACAAATCAGCGAATGAAACAATTACTGGTCCACATGCAGAATCAGGCGCAATGCTAAAGTTTGCAACTGGAGGAACGCGAACTTCGATTGACTGTTGAATTGAATCCAAACATCCAAAAGCTGTTTCAGCTATTAATTGAACTGTAAAAAATCCTGCACTTGCATAGGCATGAGTTGGACTAATTGCTATTGAACTTCCTGTATCGCCAAAATCCCATGAATAGGAAGTTGCATTCGAGCTTGTATTTGAAAATGTTTCAACTGTTCCGATACAGGTAATCGGGTTCAATGTAAAGTTTGGAATCGGCAAAGAATGAACGGTAGCAACTAAAGTATCTCGGTTAATACAACCATTTAATGGAGACGTGAAACTATACACTAAATTATAACTTCCAGCAGCTGGAATACTTGGATTGAAATCCCCTGTTAAGACATTTGTAATTCCAGTACCAGACCATGTTCCACCAATTGGTGAACTGCTAAAAGTGACTGGTGCATCATTCGCACAAAACGCTTGATCCAAACCAACAGAAACTACTGGCAATGGATTTACTGTGAAAAGCATCGTATCTCGTGTGAGACAGTTTCCAACTCCATTTGTAATCACTAGTGGAAAAGCACCTGCAATTGTTGGATTAAAGATCCCTGCTGGAGTTACAAAACTTCCTGTCCATGTTCCTGAAACTGGAGTTCCAGCTAAAGTGACATTTGCAGCATCCACACATGCCACCAAATCAGGACCAGCATTTGAAACAACAGGACTCACAACATTTACGATTCGCGTATCTGAATTTACACAACCGTTTCCGTTGGTAAAAGTATATGTGAGTGTAAAACTTCCAACTGTTGTTGGTGTAAACAAACCTGTTGGAGAAACGTTTGTTCCTGTCCATGTTCCAGATGCAGGACTTGCACTTAATTGAACTGGAATTGGTAAATTACATAAAGTCGTATCAGGTCCTGCATTCACCACTGGAAGTGCATTGATCGTTATAACCACGTTATCTGTGTTGGTACACGAATTTAAGTCCGTAAAGCTATACGTTAATGTGTGTGCAGCAGCACCTGCGGTAGATGGAGAAAAATTTCCTTGTGGATTGGTGATTCCTGTTCCCGTCCAAGTTCCCCCAGCTGGTGTTCCTGACAGTACAAAGTTTGGTTCAGAAATACAATAACTTGCTGGAAGTCCTGCATCAACAATTGGAAGTGGATTTACAGTTACAATTAAGGTATCTCTCAGTAAACATGTACCTGTTCCAAATGAATAAACTAAGTTGAAATTACCTACGGTTGTTGGATCAAAGATTCCCGCAGGAGTTGTATTTGGCCCTGACCAAGTTCCTCCGACTGGAGTTGCGGTTAAAACAGTATTCGGTGAATTGATACACGTTGCGAAGTCAGGTCCAGCATTTGGTTGAGTTGGACTAATAACAGTAATCTGCACAGTATCTCTATTGGTACAACCATTTACATTTGTGAATGAATAAACCAATGAATTGACACCATTTCCAGAAGGAGTAAAAACACCTGTAGGCGTGACATTTGGACCCGACCATGTTCCACCAACTGGAGTTCCAGATAAATTTACGGGGATTGGTTGGTTACACAATGTTTGGTCAAGACCAGCATTTACGATTGGAAGTGGATTAACCGTTAAAACAACATTGTCTGTGTTTGAACACGAATTCGTATCAACTACAGTATACGTAATTGTAAACGAACCTGCTCCAGACAGAGAAGGTGAAAAAATTCCTGTTGAATCAATAATTCCAGTTCCAGACCATTCTCCTAAAAGTGGTGAACCAATTAATGTATCATTCAAAGCTGTTACACAATAACTTTGTGGCAAACCAGCATCAACTATTGGTAGGGGGAAAACTTCAATTTGAACAGTATCTCGAGTTAAACAAGTTCCAGTTCCAAAAGTGTAGACCAAATTAAAAGTTCCAACTGTAATAGGTGAATGACTTCCTCCAGGAGTTGTGTTTGTTCCAGTCCACGTTCCACCAACTGGAGTTCCACTGAAAACAACTGCTGGTGTATTCAAACACGTTGAAGCATCCAAACCAGCTTGCGCTTGAGTTGGAGCAATAACAGTTAGTTGAATTGTATCGGTATTTGTACATCCATTTGCATTCGTAAAGGAATAAATTGAAGTGAAAACTCCATTTATTGAAGGTGTGAACGAACCTACTGGTGAAACTCCTCCACCACTCCACGATCCTCCAACTGGAGAACCTGTAAGTGTTATTGGAATTGCTTGATTACACAACACTTGATCAGGTCCCGCTGAAACAATCGGTAGTGGATTTACAGTTATTGGAACTGTTGTCGTACCACTACAAATTCCATTTGAACCAGTAATTAAATACGTTTGAGATGTAGTTGGCGAGGCAATAACAGTATCATTTGTCGAGGTGTTTAGACCTGTGGCTGGTGTCCACGTAAAGCTTGAAGCTCCAGTTGCAACCAATTGAATTGAATTTCCAATACAAATCGCTCCACTTAAAGGTGTAACCGTAACGACAGGAATTGGATTTATAGTTAAAACAACTGTCGAAACAGGTCCTGGACAGCCATTTAAAGTTCCAAACAAAGAATAGGTTCCAGATTGAAGCAATGAAACATTTGTCAAAGTTGGGTTTTGTGCAGTTGAACTAAATGAATTTGGTCCACTCCACGAATAATTCACTCCTGCTACAGTTGAAGATGTGAAGTTTGCTGTATCTCCAACACATAAAGGTGAGTTTACAGTTGGATTTAAAACTGGTGGAAGTGGATTTACAATAAAATTGGTTGTTTGAGTTGTTGGTCCACATGCATTTGTTGCAGTGAAACTTATAGTAATATTTCCAGCAGTTGAAAAACTTACAGTCCCAGGACTCAAAAGTGAAGAACTTGCTGGAGAACCACCAGGGAAAGTCCAAGAATAACTATCTGCAGGTTCTAAACAATCTAAAACTACAGCACTTGGATTCACAGATCCACCAGCACAAATAGTTGAAAGTGGGGCTAATGTCACTTGTGGTGGAGCTTGAACAGTTACAGGTCTATCCACAAAGAAACTTCCACACGAATTCGTTAACGTTAAGCGAACTGTATAATTTCCAGGGGTTGAGAATAAAATTTGAGGATTGTTTGACGTTTGAGTCGTTCCACCAACAAAAGAAAAAGTTCCAGAGGCTGGAATACAAGGACTTCCATTAAAAAAGACCGTCCACAATTTTGTTAGCACACATGAATTTAAGGTATCAGATGTGTTTACAATACTTGTAGATAATGGAGCACATCCAATAGCAGGCGTAATTGTGAAATTTGGAGTTGGAGGACTTTCTATACAAACTGTTCGAGTAATTGTTGAAGATCCACAGCTATTTGTTACTGTTAACGAAACCGTATAAGTTCCTGGTAAAGCATACGTTGTTGTTGGATTTGAAAACAAGGGAGTTGTCAATGTTTGACCATTTCCAAAATTCCATTGATACAGAGAAGAGGCACTACAAGTACTATTGAAACCAGCAATTGTACTATTAATGAATGTTACTGTTGAATTTACACAATTATTTACTGCAGCTGGATTAAAGTTTGCTTGTCCAGAAGTGTAAATTCGAATGGGAGAAATGGAAGCACTTGAACTATCACATAAGTTTACAGCTTTGATTCTAAAAACAAATTGATTTCCTACTTGACCACAACTTGTTGTTGAATACGTATGACAAATTGTTGCTGGTGGTGGATGTGGAAGAGTTACAATTGGTGAACCATCACCAAAATTTACTTCATAATAGGTTGTGAAGTGATTCGCTGAGAAATTATTTAATGGAAAACACAAAGTAATTGGACCACAACCCGTGGTTCCACCAGGATTTGCAGATCCGATTGATGGATTTGTAATGTTTGCGATGTTGTAGGTACTCGTATCCACACATCCATTTGTTCCTGTTAGAATGTAATTCAAGGTGAAAACATCAGAAGTAGAATACAGGTGATTTAGTCCTCCTCCAGGAAAAGTTGAAGAAGAAAAGTTTGGACTTCCGTCTCCCCATTGAATGGTATAATTTGAAATTGCAGTTGTAGCAGTTCCATCAAACACTTGCATGTCAAAGTTTCCTCCACCACAATTTCTAAAACTATTATTGACATCAATCAATAACGGATTGGGTACCCTTGAAACAGTTACAACTTGAGTTATAGATGATGTACATCCAGCTGCGTTTGTTACAAGTAAAGTAACCGTAAAATTTTGTGTACCTGTTCCAAATGCTTGGAAAATGTGTGTTGGATTTGTTGCTGTAGAGGTATTACTTCCTCCTGAAGCTGGATCACCAAAATTCCAAGAATAACTCAAACCTGTTCCAGTTGAAGTATTTGTAAAAACTATTGGTAAATTGGAACACGCATTATTTGTTGCGAAGGAAAAATTTGCCGTTGGAACTGGATCAATTGTTACATTGATGTTGTCAGAATCGTTACATCCTCCACCTCCTGTAACGGTTAAAGTATATGTTGTATTTGCAGTAGGAGTTACTACTGGATTGGGACAATTCGAACATGACAAACCAGTCGTTGGTGACCAAGAATAGGTAAACGGAGATCCAGCACCTGTTGCGGCTGGAAGTCCACCAATTTGAGCACTTGCACCTAAACAAATGGATGTGTCTGCACCAGCATTAGCGGTACATTGCGCATTCAAAAAAGTTTGATTGCCAACAACAAGTAGCAGTATTAAAAGTAATTTATGCAAAACAGAATTTTATTCAGTACAAAGGTTATAAAAAATAACCGCATAAATATAACTCATTTGCAGTATATTATGCTTAATTCGCTTACTAATTCTGCTTTATTCATTTTCTGTTTCTAATTTCTTCGAATATCAGTTTTAGTTTTCCAAATTCTTTGATAAAAATCTCCTTTTATTGTTTTATACCACATTAAACCATATTCTTTGGAAATTGCAAATTCTTGCATAACTTCGGAATCACCCTCTGTATTTGCACAGTTAAAATTTTTAGTGTAAATGTAAATTTGTACTATTTTTGAGCCCTTTTGAATTTTATAAAATTCTTTTGGTACTTTTTCGAAATCTGTAAATCGATAGGTATCTAAATCAAAAAATCCAAGACCTTTATGACAATTCGTGTCTGTACTATCCTGTCCAACTTTATTAAAATTAAGAAAATAAGAATTACCTAAATCATCTGCGGGATATTTATCTAAATTTTCAAAGGAAATAAAACTACTTGCATATATATGGACCTAATTCAAATTTATTACAAGATGTGAATTTTTGTTTTTTAGAAAAATTTATCAAAAAAGTATCAATCTCATTATTTTGATTTTGAAAAAAAATAGTATCTCCATTTACATAATTTTTAAACCATTCTAATTCATCTGAAGAAAGTTCTATTTTTTTGCAACCATTGGTTTGATTGTAACACGAAGAAAAAAACAATAATATGAATAAACTAAATATCCATAAATTAATACTTCTCAATTTAAAAATCATATTTCAAGAAATTTGACTTCTCTAACATTTTATAGTTACACTAAAAGTATATTATTAACAGAATTTAGCTTTTTTTTAAAAATCTACAACAAATCATTCGCCAAATTCGCCAATTCAGAACGTTCACCTTTTTCCAATTTTACTTGTGCGAAAAGTTGTTGTCCTTTCAAACGATCCATCAAATAAGCCAAACCATTGGAATTTTCATCCAAGTAAGGTGTATCAATTTGGTGTACATCTCCTGTAAAGACAATTTTTGTTCCTTCACCAGCACGTGTAATAATTGTTTTCACTTCATGTGGTGTTAAGTTTTGTGCTTCATCAATTATGAAAAGAATATTCGACAAGCTTCGTCCGCGAATGAAAGCAAGTGGAGTGATAACTAAACGCCCACTTTCCTCCATTTCGACAATGGATTTGTGTTTTTTCTCGTTTTCACCGAATTGTGATTTGATGAATTTTAAATTGTCCCACAAGGGCTCCATGTAAGGTCCAATTTTGTCTTTTGCATCACCAGGAAGGAAACCAATTTCTTTGTTTGAAAGTGGAACCAATGGTCGAGCAAGGATAATTTGCTGAAACTGTTTTTGTTGTTCCAAGGCAGCGGCTAATGCTAATAATGTTTTACCTGTACCAGCTACACCCTGTAATGCGACTAATTTCACATCTGGATTCAACAAAGCATGAACGGCAAATGCTTGCTCAGCGTTTTTGGCTTTAATTCCAGAAATATATTCTTTTTCAACACGATGAATGGTATCCGTTAATTGATCATAAAAAGCCAATGAAGAACTTTTTCCGTTTTTTAGGATATAGTAGCCATTCGCAACTTTCTTATCACCTAGAATTCCATTTTCAGGAATCACCCCTTTTATGAATAAAGTTTTAATGATTTCAGAATCTAGATTATCTACATCAATAGATGAAGATTCTTTAAATTCCGATTGATCCACTTTTCCAGTTTCGTAATCTTCTGCTAAAATCCCAAGTGCTTTAGCTTTGATTCTAAGATTTATATCTTTCGTAACTAAAATAACTTCGCGTTTCGTTTCAGCTTGTTTTACGGCTAACGTTGCATTGATTATTTTATGGTCATTTTTATCAGAACCATATGCAATTTCAGCATTCACACCTTTTGGGTTTGTATCTAACAAAACTTTAAACGAACCACTGTCTTTTCCTAACGAGATCCACTCTTGCAAACTACCCGAACCAGACAATTTATCAATGAAACGAATTACTTCTCGAGCAGAAAAGTTTTTGGTATCATTTCCAATTTTAAATTTATCGAGTTCTTCTAAAACAGTTATGGGAATTGCCACAAACTGTTTTGCAAAATTCATTATTGCATGGTGGTCGTGAAGTAATACTGATGTATCAAGTACGAATAGTTTTTGTCTCTTTGCCATTGTTGTTGTTTCAATGAAAATACTAAAAAACAAATTGGTTACTACGAGAACTTTATTTTAGTTATTGACAGTTCGCTCGTTGAAAACCTAACTTATTAAATTAATAATACGTGTAATCGTAGTAAATATAACGGTTTCGGGAAATTTCTTTCTCTAATAAATTCTTTTTATTGTAAAACATTTGTCTATTATAAAATTCCTTTCCTTTTTTATTGTAATAGATATATGCAATCATATTACCTTTTTCATCAAAAAAACTACTTGTTTTTGTGAATTTTTTACCTTTTGTATAGTGTATATTTGTAACTCTGTTTTTTTCATAATAAACTTCACTTACTAGTTGATTTTCCTTTAAAAAGGTTTTTGAAAGTAACAAAACTGAATCTTTGGAATATTGCTTTTCATAGAGATAAACGATTCCATTTGAAATAACTCGCTTAAAAAGTTTATACGAACCATCATTTGCTTCTTCTTCAAACTGACAAACACTTGTTGTCATTTCTACTTGTTTGTTGGAAGCTAGATTTAATGTCCCTTTTTCGTTACATTCATAATTCCAAGTACGCTTTAAAACTTCATTTTCATAATACTTTTCTTTGCTCATTTTACCATTGGAATCATATTCACGTTCTAAGCGATAAATAGTTGTTTTTCCTTTCTTTGAAAAAAGAGTGTTTTTGATTTCCGTATTTTTTCCAAATTCATTATAAGTATAAACATCCTCTGAAATTTTAATCCCGTTTCTTAATACTAAAACTGATGAAATTAAATGCTTTTCATTGTATTTAAACTCTGTTTTTAATGTACTTTTTAAAGTACTATTCTCTATTTTAGTCAATAAGGTATCAATGTAAGAATATTTTAGAACTCTATATTTCGATGAATCTAAAAGCAATAATCCCTTTTTATTAAACATTCGATATTCTAATAATACTTTTTCCCCTTTTTTATTTGTTTCATATTTAAAAAATTCCTTGACATTGTTTTTCAATGCATTTGAATTATTCATATAATGAATTCGTTTAGTATCGTAATCAAAATGTGAAAATTGTAAATGATACATTTGGCTTTGATTGATTTTCTCTAATTTTTGCGAAAAAGCATAGAAACCGATGAAAGTGAAGAGGAGTGTTAATTTCATATATAAATTTTAATGTTGACAATAATAACAAATATTAAAAAAGGTTACAAAAAAAGGGAACCGAAGCTCCCTTATTATTTTGAATTAATTTTAAAAATTAATGTTGAACAACTTGTCTATGTGTAATTTTCTCCCCATTCATTTCTAGGGTAAAGAAATACAAGCCATTGTCCCAAGAAGTTGTATTTAAACTTGATAAACCAGCTTGAATTTTTCTTTCAGCAATAATTTTACCTGAAACATCAGTAACAACTAAAGCCACATTTTGAGTAGTGAAATTTTCAATAGTCATTGTTTCATTTGCTGGATTTGGATACAGTAAAAATGCATTTTCCAAAGCACTTTCATTGATAGAATTTGGGTTTACAGCTAAATTACCTCTTTCACGGTTCGAACGAGAAGAATTGAAATCGTTTATTTTGGTAGAAGTACAAGTTGAAGGAGGAACTATTTCAATAAAATAATCCAATTCATTTGTCGTTGGTGGAGTATCCGTATAACTAAAGTCTGTTGTAGGCAATTGATCTAGGACAATCCATCCACCTGGATTTGTATGGCGTAAGATTCTAAACTCAGGATAAGTAAACCCTTCGTATTCATCCCACAATAAGTTGTAAACACCACCTAAACCAAGATTAATCGATAAATGTATTGTTTTGTGGAAATCGCTAACTTGACCTTCAACCTCACATGCATCTACAGCAGAGATTTTGTATCTCCAAGAGCGAACACTTGGATCAGCAACTGGATCCGTAAATTGTGACAAACTTGTATAGTTTACAGTATCAATTAATTGATAGACACCTGAAGTTGATGTTTCACGGTAAATTTTGAAATAAGCGATATCGTTTGTTATTGGTTTTTCCCAAACTAATAAGTTCGTATTTGTTGAAGTATCAACCGTAATCAAACAAATTTCAACATCTTGGGGTAAAGTTGCACCAACCGTATAAAAAGAAGACGAAACACAGCCACTTGCATTAGAGGCTTGTAACGAATAATTTCCAGGAGCTAAGTTTGAAAGATTTAAAGTTGTTCCTGAATTTGACCACAAATAAGAAACCGCATTATTTCCAACATTAATCAATTGAATTTGACCATCATTTGAACATGAAGAAGAGATTATCGTATCTACAGCGATTACAGGTCCATTTGGATCTTCAATTGTTAATGGAAACGTTTGAGAACAACCATTAATGTCAGATACAACAAGATTATAAAAACCAGCTGGTGCTGTTAAAGGGTCGTTTGAAACAGGATTATTATCAATATCGAAATATTCTAAATCCAAAACACCAATTCCACCAGTTGCTGTTGCATCAATTAATCCATCACCAGCGCCACAAGCTGAAGTTGGGTCTTCTACAACAGATGTTAATTGAATCAAAGGAGCTTGACCAACTGAATAACTTCCAACACTGACACATCCAGTTGCATCTGTGATTGTCACTTCATAAGTTCCAGAAACAAGATTTGCAATATTAAAAGTTGTTGCGCCATTTGACCATAAAACTGTAGTTGGAGCAACAGCACCTGTAATCGATAATTCAATTCCACCTGTAGCTTCACCATAACATTCTACAGGATGAATTGTAGCAGTTTGGTTTAAACCATTTGTACCAACCATAGCAGCAGCAGCACGTTTACATCCATTTGCATCTTCAACTATAACAAAGTATTGATCTGCTTCTAAATCACTGATAGTAGAAGTGGAAGCGTTATTACTCCAACTTATATCATAAGGTGCCAAGCCACTTGCTATCGATACACTAGCTTGTCCATTGTCGTCACCACAATTAGCATTAACTGTTGTTACTGTTAAATCTGGAGCTTCTAAAATAACCCCTGCAGTTGAAGATGAATTTGAACATCCAAAAGCATTGGATACAGTATATGTTAATGTGTTTGGACCAATTGGAGCTAAAGATGCGTTGTAATTATTTCCTAGAGTTACACCGTTACCTGTCCAAGTTCCACCTAGAGGAATAGCTTTCCCCACTAAAGAGAAAACAGGTGCGTTTTCACAAATATCATTATCTGTAATTAAAAATTGAATATCTGGTTTCGGATAAACTGTTACTGGCATAAAATAAGAATCTACTATCACTCCATTTTCATACAAATCGAAACGAATATCAACAACGGTAGTAGAAGAAACAGAATTCGTATTTGTTATGAGTAATCGCCAATTTAAATTTGCAGATGAAGCAACGGAACTAGTGGAAATGGCAGATTGAGGAATAATTGCTGTGTTCTGTGAAGTAACAGTCATAGATAAATTTGCGTGTGAAAAATTGTTATCTAAACAAAATACTACAGCATTTCCTCCATTCGTATAACCGGATTCTTCACAAAGAGATACAATTTCATAGTCTTCAATATTTGCTGGCGCATCTAATTCTTTCACATAACATTTACCAGCGCTTATATATGCAACAACTAATACTTGATTATAAAATTCAACATTTAAAGAACTTGAACTTGTAGGTGCTAAAGTTGTACCTGAAGAAATTGTTGTAATTGCACCAGGAGTCATATCTCCGGATAATTGTTTTAAATAAGATGTTGTACCTTTTTTATAAAAAACATAAGTATTAGGGTTATCTGTTACAAAGTCAAAATCATTAATTGTAAGCGTAGTTGAAGAATCAATCCCTTTTCGTGTTCCATAAGTAGTTCCATTATTTGCACGATATGAAAGTTTATTATAACTACTTTGAATAGAATTATGCATCATCGAATTTATCGTAGAACTTGTACCTCTTTCATAAATGATTTTAGTTACATTATACACAGAATTTATATAGTTGGAAGGATTAACTGTTGAGGTATTAAGTTTATTTAAGACCATTCCGTATTCCATATCTTGATCTTCATGGTAAACCACTTGAACATTGTTACCAGTTGTAGCAATCGCAGAAATTGATTGTAAATAAGTGGATGAACCTGAACTTCCTGATAAAGGATTATTTGCTAATCCACCAACTAAAACATTAGAGTTCATTTTAGCTGTAATCAAACCTTCATATGGAAAAGCAGAATTTGATTGATAATCCAAACTTTCAAAAGAAAGAAAAACCTCATTTGCAGAATTTACACTTAATGCAAAATCTTTTGAATGGTCTGTCCATAAATACATCCCCAAACTCATTGAATTCCATGTCGTTCCGTTGAAATTAAACACTTCTAAAAATTGGTAATTTGTAGTACTAATAGTTGTAACTACTTTTACACCAATTACAGGATTTTCACCAGCTAATACCATTTGTAAATCAAAGGCATTTGAACTCGTAATTCCAGCAGTTCCTACTAGTACCCACGTTGTTCCATTCCATTTTCTTACAGTTGCTTTATTTGTATTATCTGAATCAATATAAGCAATGAAAATTTGTCCTGTAGCGGAAATTTCCATGTCAACTTCAGAAGCATTTGAAATACCCGTACTACTTCCAATAAAATTCCAAGTTTGACTATATGCTAAAGAGCATAATCCGAAGAACAATATACTTAATAAACTTTTCATATTTTTTTATTTAGAGCTACCACGTTAAATCGCATTTAAAAAATTTTATGTCTTATTCAACTAACATTTCTATAATTTGCAACTTAAATTGGCAACTTTATTTTAATTTTTAATAAATGGAATTCCTTGAGATTCTCCAGAAATTCGAATGAAATAATATCCTGTTGGCAAATCAGACAAATCAATTTTTGTAGACGCTCCTTCAAATATGTGTTTAGAAATTACAACTCCATGAATATTGATTAATTCAAAAGTCGTAGCTTCAACAGTCATTAAAGAATTAATAACTATCCACTCATTTGCTGGATTAGGATATAATTCAAATTGACCATTGATTTCAATAATACTATTATTTGAAGCACCTGTACCTTCTCCTACAGCAAAAGTTCCTCTTTCTCTATTTGATCTTGAAGAGTTAAAGTCATTAATTTTTTCAGCTGTACATGTTGAATTCATTACAGTTTCAACTAAGTAATCAATATTTGTTAATGTAGCTGTATTCATATCTGTAAATGAACTTGTAGATAATGGAATAGAAGGAGAAATTGTTTCCCACCCATTTTGAGTACTATATCTCCAAACAATGTAATGTGAAATATCAGCTGGACCTTCGTAATCATCCCAAAGAATTTGTGTACCATTTGCATTTGTAATGATAGAATTCATATGCAATGTTTTGTGTGCAATTGACAACGGACCTTCAACTCCACATGTATTTACTGGTGAAATACGGTATCTCCAAGACCTAATCTCAGGTGAAGCAATTACATCATTAAAGTTAGATTCGTTTGAAAAATTCACAGTATCGATTAACATGTAATGCCCTGCTTGTGTGTTTTCACGGTAAATATTGTAATGAGAAATATTTTCTTCACCATTTTTCTCCCAAATTACAACGTTTGTCGTAGTCGTAGTATCAACTGTTACAACACAAATTTGTTGAGGAGTAGGCATTTTTACACCTACATTGATATGTTTTATTGAATGACAGTTATTTGAAGAAAAGTTTGGACCTGAAACCATATCTAAGATATATAATCCAGAATCTAAACCTGCTCTATTTAAAAAGTTTGATCCATCAGACCACGTATGTGATACATATGGTAATGCACCAGAAGGATTAATTACTTGATTGATAAGAATTACGCCATTTTGTTCTGTACATGTTGTTGGTATAACTGAATCTTTAATTAATAAAGCTTGATAATCATTTAATTCAATATCAAATTCTTCTGAACAACCATTTTGGTCAGACACAACAACTTCATAATATCCGTAAGTTACTCCATTAAGATTTCCAGTTGTTTGTCCTGTTCCAATCCAATCAAACGAATAAGTTCCAACACCTCCCGTATAACTTCCGTAGATAACTCCATTTGCGTAACCACAATCTGGATCATAAGTTGAGAAAGTTGCTTGAATTTTAGCAGGTTCATTGATTTGGAAACTTCTTGAAACATTACATCCATTGTCATCTTGAACATACGCCCAATATGTCCCTGGCTTCAAATTTGAAACAGATAAACCATTGTAACCATTTGACCATATTACATAAGGGTTTGTAAATCCAGACAAAGTCAATGAAATTCCTCCATCATTTGAACCATTACAAGAAATCGGAGTTACAAAACTAGATACGCTAACACCTGTAGGATTTACACTTACTCCACCTCGTACATTACATCCATTTTGATCTGTAACATTGAAATAATAAGGTCCAACTTCTAAACTATCGATTGTAAAATCACTTTGACCATTTGACCATTCAACTGAAACAGCTGGAACGGTACCTGGTGTAAAGACAACAGTAACTGACCCAGTTGCGTCTCCACAGTTGATTGAACCTGTTGACGAAGTTGCTGCAGTTCCAACTGTACTTATTTCATAAAAAGTAGTTGCTTTAACTAAACATCCGTCGATTAATGTAATATATTGAATGTTATCTGTACCTGGAGTTAATGTTCCAGCAGCTAATGCAATACCACTAACATTTGTTCCGGCTAACTGAACTCCATTTAAGAAAAACTTACCACCGTCGTAATAGGAAACTTTGTCAGTTAAATCAACCAAATTTTCATTTGAACAAATTTTCATATTAGGATCCGAGAAAGTCAAAGAAGGAACAGTAGTAGTTGGTGTAACAGTTCCCAAAAGCAACGTATCAATTACAAATCCATCAGTAACAACAACACTAATATCTGTTGAAGTACCTGCAAGATCGGCTTTACCAAAAATTTCAAATTTAGTAATGTTTGTACCTGGATTAAAGTTTTTAAAATGTGCTGTTAAGTTTGAATAAACAGATTGATTCGAAGTTAAAACAGACAATACTTGAACATATTCCCCATCTTGATCTTCAATTTCAACAGAAGAATAAATCTCGTTTATGCTACCCACACACAAAGCAGTATTTGGAACTGGTGCAGAAGACACTGTTGGTGCATTAGACAAGGCAAATCCTTTCACTTGATAAGAAATATTTTCTTGTAAACGTGCAAAGTATTTATTTGTATTCGGATCAGCCTTCAATTCTTGATATGTTAAGATATCGAATGATGCAGGATCAATTGCAGGACCTAAATTACTCCAAGAGCCATCGAATTTTCTAAGAATTTGCTGATCAATTAAAGTTGTTGCAACGCCACTTGGTCCAAATTTTAAGTTTATTTGATCTTCGTTTACAAATGAATGAGTTTCATCTATGAATATTCCCATTGAAGGTAAACCTGTCACATCCATTGTAGTTGTCAAATAATTCAACTGAAATGTTTCAACATAAGAACCCGTGTTTCGAGAATGAACGATTGTTGGAATGGAAACACCATCACCAATAAAATCAATTTTTCCACTAACTAAAGGTACAGAGGACAATAAAATATCAGAAACTACAGTTGTTCCAAGTGAAAAAGATGAAAGAGGAATCTTAACAACCTTTCTGTTATTATCACTAATTCCAACAAACAATTCATTTGTCGATGAAGCATAATAATAATAACGTAAATCTCCGCCAGTATTTGAAGTTGCTATTGTACCTAAATCTAAAGATTCCCATGTTGACCCATTGTATTTGTAAACGAATAATGGATCATAATAACCGTAAGTTATGATATAAGGAACCCCAGTTGGGTGAATAAACAGATGAGTATTTGCAGAAAACCCAATAGAAAGAGTAGTTGATGCTGGAGTTAAAGCTTCTGTTACTGTATTAAATTTATACAGATTTAATTGACCTGCAGAATTCTTTAAACTAACATATATGGATGTATTGTGTTTAGATGTAACAACATAGGTTGGAGTTATTGAAAACGAAATTGAATCTAGTTTTTGCCATTTCAACAAAGCTGGTTTGTATTCTGAAATAACAATTCTATTATTTGCATTTGTAATAATTTGATAGAATTTACCGTTTACAATTTCAACTTTTCCATTTGGATCAAAACCTAATGCATTTGAAGGAACACTCCCCCATTTTAATGTTTGACTATAACCAATTGATGAAACAAATATTACAAGTAAAAGAAGTATTTTCATTTTATGTAGTTTAAATTGAGTTTATTAAAGCATATAACTTTTCACCTAATAAGATACAAAGTTGCGTATTTTGGTTGGAATTGCACCCCCTAAAATGAACAAATTGTAAGTTTTCATGTGTAAATGGATTCTTTTTTTAAGTATTAACAAAATTAAATACTAATACTAAATCGATATTATAGTTTAAAACAAAAAAACTGGACAATATCCTTGCCCAGTTTTACTTATTTCAAAGTGAAATTAATTTTTAATTATCCTTTTTACAATTGCTGTTTCATTGAAATGAATGTGAACAAAATAAATTCCAGAAGCAAACTCAGCTAATGATAGTAATTCACTTTTAGAAGAAATTTCTTTCTCCAACAAAACCGTTCCATCTACTGAATAAAGTGTAACTTTTATTGTATTACTTTCTGGTTGAATGATTTGTAAATCATTTAAAGTTGGATTTGGATACAATTCAATTGAATTTAAATAAACCTCAGATAATTCATTGTTTGAATTTCCAGTTCCTTCACCTACAGCAAAAGTTCCTTTTTCACGATTTGAACGAGACGAATTGAAATCATTGATTTTTTCAGATTGACAGGGAGTATTCAAAACCGTTTCTACGAAATAATCTAAATTCGTTAATCCCGTTGGTGTATCCAAGAAACTTGAAACCCCAATTGGAACAGTTGGAGTCAATGCTTCCCAGCCGTTTTGATCTGAATAACGATTAACTTGATAATGAGCAATATCAGCAGTTCCTTCGTAATCATCCCAAAGAACATCAACAGTTCCAGGACCAACATTGTTAACCGTATTCATCAATAATGTTTTATGAGCTGGTGACAATGGACCTTCTTGTCCACACGAATTTACCGCAGAAATTCGGTATCTCCAAGAGCTGATCATTGGTGAAATAACTACATCGTTGAAAATCGATTCACTTGTTACATTTACTGTATCGATTAATAAATATTCACCCAATGTATTTGTTTCACGGTAAATGTTGTAATGTGAAATACCTGTAGTATCTCCTTTTTCCCAAACAACCATGTTTGTAGTTGTCGCCAAATCAACAGTTACTATACAAATATCTTGAAGTCTAGGTTTCTCATTCTCAATGTGATAACGATCAAAAGCATAGCACACATTACCTAAAACATACCCTGAACCTAATTTCACAGAATGGTATCCATTATCAAGTCCCGAGTTTAAAAGGTTAGTAGTTCCATTATCCCATTCAACTGACACAAAAGTTAAAGGATTTGTTCCATCGGGAATTGCTGTAACATTGATTGCTCCATTAGATGAATTACAAGTGGTGTTTATAATTTGAGCTGAAGGAGTTGAAGCAAATTGATCATTTAAATTAGGATAAACGAATAATTGACATGCCAACCCGTCTGTTATTTTTAATTCATAAATTCCTGAAGGAATTGTCGTTAATTGATTTGAAGTTGTGCTATTATATGTCCATTGATAGAAATAAGTACCCGAACCTCCACCAGGATATGCTGTAATATCTCCATCAGAATTACCACAAGTCGGTTGTGTTTTTGAAAAAGTAACTTGAATTGGATCTGGTTCAGTGACAACAAATGTTGAATAATAAGAACAACCTGATGGTTCATACAATGTAACTGTATAAGATCCTGCTTTTAAACCAGATAAATCTTCAGATGAAAAACCATTCGACCAAACTAAATTATAATTAGTAGGTCCATTTGTAATTGTTAAATCAATTGCTCCATTTGATTCACCATTACACGTTACGTTTGTAATGTTTGCTGTTAAAGTTGTCGTTGAAGGTAAAACAACACCATAACCACGCGAACGGCAACCTGTAGGCAATAACAAATCACAATAATATTGTCCCACTTCTAAACCAGTTACGTTATTGATATTACTTCCAGTTGACCATTCAATACTTGTTGGTACTTCACCCGCATTATCTGGAACATACGTCCAATCTGCTGTTCCATTAGCTGTTCCACAATCTGTTGGTGTTGTTGAAATTGTTGTTACACCTACTTGTTCTAAGTTGTACGTTGCAAATGTTTCAGATTTACACCCATCGATAAATGTTTTGTATGCTAAATTTCCAGAAAATGCGCCCAACCAGTTTTCAGGCAAAGCATTAAACGTTGAACCTTCAATTATGTGACTATTAACGGTAAATTGACCACCACTGTGAATATTCAACAAAGGAGCTAAATCAACTATTGGTGCAGACTCACAAAACGTATAATTTGCAGTTGAAAATTGAGCTTGAGTACCAGAAGCATTCACTAAATGGTTAATTGGTGTTGAAATCGTATCGTATCCATCTGTAAATTCAACAAACATTTGATACGATCCTGGTGCAGAACCTAAAATATCTGCATATACATCTTGTTTAACAATATTTGGTTCAACAGTTGTGATTCTATCTTTGAAAACAGCAAAACCGTTATTCAGGTTCGTTCCAGAAATTGATAATATTCGAATTGAATCGTTTTGATCGTCATACATTTGCATGTCTGAAACCACTAGATTTTGATTATTTGAACAAATCCCACTGTTAGGATTAGATGCACCAAGATTCAAAACAGGAGCAGAATTTGTAATAAATAAGAAATCTTGACCAGCTGCATCTTCAAAAAAGACACTTAAGTGTTTTTGATTATTGCTTAAACCCAATTCAATCGAATTGAAAATGGGATTATTTGCATACGGTATATTCGTTGAGTTAGTCTCCCAAACAGCATTAGCAACGTCATATCGCTGAAAGTTAAAATTGAATGGGTTACTTGTCAATGAAAGTGCGAATTTATTCACTAAGATATGAAAGTTACTAGCATAAATTGCTTCAAAATCTGAAGGAACAACATTAAAAAGTAACGGAGAATCAGTTGAAGTATTTACATCAATATCAGTACCTGAAATCATTTGTTTGGTGTATGTTGACAACAATGCATCATCATACAACAAAACTATCGGTGGATTAATTCCATCACCATATAAATACATGTCAAATCCTTCGTAATCAATACTGTTTTTGAATAATTTATAGTTAGAACTATACGGCCCGAAAGTTCCTGCTGCATTTATAGGACCTTTTCCCAAACGATCTCCACCCAAACCAGTCATTGAAAATCCGAAATAAACATCATTAGAAGAACAATAAACACTTAGTTTTGCATTATTAGAATATAGATTAGGAATATTGTCACTATTTAAAGTTGATGATAAATCATAAGCAGTCCAAGTATTTAAAGAAACATAGTAATCATGTAAAACAGGTACACCTGAAATATTTATACTCCCAATAAAAAGATGATCGTTTTTTATATCAAATTCCCATCCATTTGCATAAATCCCACTTATTGCAGTAGATTGACTAAACCCTGATACAAAGCCATTTACATCATCTTCAAACACACCACATTCGAAATGTGTATTTCCTTGAATAACAACATAAATTTTCCCTTGATAAACTTTCGCTTTTATTTTAGAAACGGATGTAGTAGATATGGCTCCAGTTGTAATTGGAGTAAAAACACCAGTTGAAGCATTGTATTTTTCAACGGCAATAATCCCTCCAACATATCCAATTAAATAAGGTGTATCGTTGAACAGAACAATTGTTTTTGCATCCGCTGAAGTTACATTACTAGATGTAAGTGGAATTGGAATCCAATCAAAATTTGTTTGTGCTTTTAAAGAAGTAGTTACTAAAAAAGCGAGTAGTAGTAGTTTAAATTTCATGTTTAAAGTTTTGTGATTTTATGGGTAATTGTTTGGTTACTATTTTTTAGAATGATGAAATAATATCCAGAATTAATCGAACTTAAATCAATAAAATTCTGTGTTCCATTTAAAGAAAATTCTTGAATCGTTTTTCCATTAATATCTTTAATTTCAGCAGTAAAAAACTGATCTACATCTGTAACAATTGTTAACTTATCTTCAAATGGATTTGGATAAATTTTAGCGTTTTTCATATTGTTTTCAGCCAACTCATTGTTTGAATCTCCAGTTCCTTCTCCAACAGCAAAAGTTCCTCTTTCACGATTTGAACGAGAAGAATTGAAGTCATTTATTTTGTTTAAACTTGGTATACACGGAGTTGCTAATTCAAATTCCACCAAGTAATCCAAACCAAGAGTATTAACATCAATATTATCAAGATATTCTGTTTGAGTGTTAGGTACCGTTGCAATTAGTGTCCAAACCCCACTTTCTTTTCGATAAATTAAATAATCTGAGAAGTTCGCTCCTTCATAAGGTGTCCAAACGACTTTTGTTTGAGAAGTCCCAATGCCTAACATTGATAAATGTATTGTTCTATGAGGTGTGCTCAATGCTGATTCAACTCCACATGTATTTACTGCAGAAATTATATATCTCCAAGAACGTTCTTCTGGTGAAGCAACAACATCATTGAATACAGAGAGATTCGCAGCTTGAACTGTATCTATTTGTATGAATTCACCTATAACAGTAGTTTCTCTATAAATATTGTAATGAGAAATTCCAACTGTTTCTTCAGGTTCCCAAACTACAAGATTCGTAGTTGTAGAAGAGTCAACAGTAACAACACAAATATTCTGTTGTTGTGGTTGATTTGTAAACAATTCCCAATTTGAAATCTGAATACACCCATCAGCAGTAAACATTTTACACCAATACGTATTTGCAGACAAGCCACTAATATCTTCTGTAGTTGCTCCATTTGACCATTGGAAACCAATCAAAGAAGTAGATGGATCAATATATGATTCAAGATTGATGCTTCCATTATTTAAACCACAAGTAACATCATTTGTATTCCCGTAAAAATAAGACGATGCATAATTTGTAATACTAATTGTTTCTGTTAGTGAACACCCCAAAGCATCCGTCAAAGTCAATACATAAACATCTGCAGGTAAACCATTTATACTACTTCCTGTCATACCATTTGACCAGTTGTAAACATAACTTCCATTACCTCCAATTGTAGTATTTACATCAATTAAACCATTCGAAAATCCACAATCAGTTGGTTCAGAATAATATAAAACATCAAGTGCTTCTGGTTCGGTAATTGTGTACTCAAAAGTTGCTTGACAACCATTCACATCTGTTGCTTGAGCTGTATATGTTCCAGCAGCTAAATTTACTACAGTAGCTGTACTGTGGCCAGAACTCCAAATATAACTTATTGGTGCTGTTAAACCTGTTATTGAATTTATACTAATAGCACCATTTGATAAACCATTACACGAAACGTTTGTAATTGTTGCATCGTCATCATCATCACTAATACCATTACTGTTGATTACAAAGGCTTGTTCAAAATTACATCCAACTCCATCTTCTAAATAAAACATATAATTTCCAGGAGATAAGTTTGAAATCAAAGAAACATTTGTTTCACCAGTTGACCATGAGGAGATATCACCTCCGTTTGGAGAAATAATTGCAGCTATTGCAGTTCCATCGTTTGCATTACAACTAGTAATTGGAGATGTTGTAATTGTTGCTGATGGACCATCGTAGTATATGAAATCTATACTTGAATTTACTACACATCCATTTATAAAATTACTAAATGATAAAGTGTAAGTGGAGCCAGAAATCAATGAGAAATCAGAAGTTTCCATAATACCATCAGGAAAAATTGCTTCATACAAACTGAAATCCCAGCTACCTCCTGTTTGATCCACGTAATTATTTAAATATACAACCGGAGTAGAAGAACAAATTGTTAAAGAAGAAGGAGTAAAAACAGGTAACGTTGGATTTATAAAATTGACAGTAAGCGTTGTTGTTATATCAAGTCCATCATTACCAGTAACTGTTAATGTCAACACAACTGTTCCAGCTGAAATTGCGTTCGCTTCAATATTAAAAACAAAAAGCCCACCCGAATTTGAAACAGTATAATCATAAATATTTCCATCAGGAAGAATACCTTGATTGTTTGAGACTACAACTAATTCAAGTGATTCCCCAGCATCTGTATCCGTGAATTGTACGTTTTCAGAAACCACAGAACCTATGCCTACACAACCAGTACCTGGTGTTACACCAGAATTGGCAACATAAACCGGTAAAGTTTGGCTAAAAACATTAAACGACAATAGGATTGTTAAAAACAAAAATAGATTTTTCATTGTATTTGATTCTAGTTTACGCTTGCAAAAATATTAAAGTATCTCGATTTTTATCTATGAGAATGTGTAAATCAAGTATTTAAGTTTATAAAAACACTATTTTAATGAATTTTAGGCAAACAATGCTTTAACAACCTCATCAATTCGTTGACACAAAATCAATTCAATCGAATAATTATCTTGATCCAAACCTTTGTTGTATTTTGAAACAATTATTTTTTCAAAGCCCAACTTTTCAGCTTCACGGATACGTTGATCAATTCTATTAACTGGACGAATTTCTCCCGAAAGTCCAACCTCAGCTGAACAACAAATAGACCGATCAATTGAAATATCAGCATTACTTGAAAGAACGGCAGAAACTACCGCTAAATCTATCGCTGGATCGTCCACTCGAATTCCTCCAGCAATATTCAAAAAAACGTCTTTTACACCTAATTTAAACCCACATCTTTTCTCCATCACAGCCAAAAGCATATTCAATCTTCGCAAATCAAATCCTGTAGAAGATCGTTGCGGTGTACCATAAGCTGCAGTACTCACCAATGCTTGCACTTCAATCATAATTGGACGTAATCCCTCCATCGTTGCAGCAATTGATACCCCACTTAAACCAGAATCTGCATTTGAGATTAATATCTCAGATGGATTTTCGACTGCACGTAAACCAGAACCAGACATTTCATAAATTCCCAGTTCATTGGTACTTCCAAAACGATTTTTAATTCCTCTCAATAAACGATATACATGGTGTTGATCTCCTTCAAACTGAATTACAGCGTCCACCATGTGTTCCAAAACTTTTGGACCTGCAAGAGAACCTTCTTTTGTGATATGTCCAATAATAAAAACTGGAACTTCCGTCATTTTTGCATAACGCAACAATTGAGCAGTACATTCGCGAATTTGAGAAATACTACCTGGTGCACTTTCAATTTGAGAACTGTATAAAGTTTGAATTGAATCGATAATCAATAATTCAGGACTTGTTTCTTCCGATTGTTTGAAGATATTTTGAATATTTGTTTCAGTTAGAATATAGCAATTTCGATTGTTTTCACCTATTCTTTCAGCACGCATTTTTATTTGCTGATCGCTTTCTTCCCCAGAAACATACAGCACTTTCAATTGAACTTGAACAGCTAATTGCAATAACAATGTTGACTTTCCAATTCCAGGTTCACCGCCAAATAATATCAAAGATCCTGGCACCAAACCTCCACCTAAAACACGGTTGATTTCTGGATCAGTTAATTGAATTCTTCGTTGACCGTTTGATACTATTTCGTCTAAGGATTGAGCTTTTGCATTTCGTCCATTAGAAGTTGAAAAGGCAACAACTTGAGGCAATTGTTTTTCTACAATTTCTTCCACAAAAGTGTTCCACTCATTACATGAAGGACATTTCCCGAGCCATTTTGGAGCTTCATATCCACAATTTTGACAGAAAAAAGCTGATTTTACTTTTGCCACTTTTTAGATTTATTTAATTGAAGAACGAATTTAAACAAAAAAGCCCCGACATTTTCGTCGAGGCTCTACTATTTTAAATAGAAATTTTACTCGATCACTAATGATTTTGTAGAAATTCCAGTATTTGTTGTAATTGTTACCGTGTAAACCCCTTTCGCAAATTCACTTACGTTTAATTCAGTAGATGATTCTAACGTTGAAATTAATTCAACTACTTGACCAAACATGTTTTGAATTGCAATCGTTTTTACATCAGAAGTTGAAGGTAAGGCAAAAATCACTGAAGTTTTAGCAGGATTTGGATACATTCCCCATGTGTTGTGTAATTCATCAACACCCGCTCCACTTGCTGCTTGAACACAGAAAGTTTGCGTATTTATGTTACCAAAATCAGCTTGTGCAGCAGTTAATCCTGCTAATTCAACATTATTTGGATCCGTTAATGAATAATTTCCTGCAGGAACTGGACATCCAGTACTTGACAAACCATCACCATATGAGTCTTCAATTACAAAATTATAACATCCTTCTGATAAACAAATTTGCTGTGAAATAACTTCACCTCCATTTGAATCATCTGTGTAAGGACCTCCTTGAGAGAAGATAATTGCACTTGTAGCAGAATCAACAATTTTCCAAGTAATTTCAGAACCATAACAATCTAAAGTCATGGATAAGTCAACATTGATTGGATTTGCAATTACCGTGAAATTACTAGTAATTACATTATTTGCAGCATTTCCATCAGCAGCTCCATTTGGATTTGAAACAGTTGCTTGGAAAGTATGAGCTCCACCTGCTAAAGTTACATTCGGAAGAGTGATAACAGTATTTTGATATTGGTTCAATGAACCTGTCCAGTTGAATACTTGATTATAAGTACCATCATATCCATAAGTTACTGTAGCTGAAGTCAACACATCTGAACCTGAATTTACGATAGTTACAGTTGGAGTTACACTTGTAACACAAAGAGTTCCAACAGCACCACCAACAGCGTTCATTCCTGCATCAAGAGCAACCCCTGGACCTGCTGGATCAACACCATCAATTGTTGTTCCGCTTGTTCCACTTGGATCTAACCAATTTGATAAGCGCGAACTATTTGTAGCTCCACCTGTCCAAGAAACAAAAAACTTACCGTATTCATCAGATAAAACAGGCGCTCCACATGCAGATGCTCCACCATGTAATTGTCCAACTGTTCTGTGATTTTCATCAAACAAAGGAGATCCTGAAGATCCACCTTCAGTTACACCATTATCCCAAGAAGTTACGCCCCAATGTGTATTGGGAGATCCTCCTCCAAATGTTGTTGAAATTAAAGGTGTGTTTTCAAAAGAAATTTTCATAATATCTCCAGCTGGATGGTGAATTCCAACCGCAGATGTACCTGGGATATTAGAGCGATTCCATCCGTTATAGTAAATTCCCCAAGCTGGATCTGGAGCAGTATTTAACTCCGTTAAAGTAAAATCAGAAGGAGCATAATTAGCTCTTAAGACACCACCATTTACATTCATAGTTGTTGGACCATTAACTGAAGGAGCGGCTGTTGCACAATCAGCTTGAGCTGCTGGAGATTCCCAACGGAAACGGAAAACCCAGCTTCCAGGAGTAGTACCACAGTGATTCGCAGATAAGAAATATGGAATAATAGTTCCAGTTGTATTGTTCACCAATGAACCTGTACAAAAACCTCCACCACTAACCATCATAGCAACAGAGTTACGTTGGTTTTCCCAACCAGCTCCTATTGGACAGTTCACATCATAATTACAACTTCCAGAAGAATTTAATGCTTTGATTTCACCTTCCAAATCAATGAAACCATGAATTACAGTACCAATTGATAAAATAGATGTTCCTGCTTCTGTTGCTGGTTCAATTAATTCGATAATTACTACATCATCGTGAATTAATTCAGTACCCAACATATTGTTTACGTTGTTATTCAAACTTGTATGAGCTCCAATGAATTCAGTTTTATCGTCATTAAACAAATACAAAACTGCATTTTGAGACAATTTGAATTGATCAAAGATTAAGTTTACAGAAAGTGCATTTTTACAATCAATTGTAAGTTGACGAATAACAGAACCATTTGGTAATGTTCTAGCTGTTGCTTCATTCATCACATTAATGGATGTCGCTAATTCTTTTCCAAAACGCAAGTTTTTTTCTAAGGAATTTGCTCTACGCTCCATTTCAAGCGTGTACTCAGTTGAATTATCAACTGTTTGCATTTTAAATACGGGTGCGTTTACACCCACTTTGTCTTTCCACGAAAGTGGAGTGCCCAATTTTTGTGTTTGTGCAAAAACACTTGTTCCCACAAATAATAAGGAGAGTTTGAGGAGATGTTTTTTCATGGTATACTAGTTTTAAATTATTCTTTTACTAAATAAAATGAGTGGGTAAAAATTCAATAGTTGAAGAAAAAATTATAAAATTCAATTAACCTTTCTCAAATAAAAACTTATATTTTTACCTTTACACATTATATTTAGAGACGCAATTTACATTAAATAGTTCGAATGAAAGCATCCATTTTTTTGTTTTTTTTATTTTTTTCTTCTGTTTCCTTGAAAGGACAACAATTTGAAATACCACCAACTGACCAAGATTTTTACGAAATTTTAGAGTGGAAAGGGGTTGGTGCGCTTGTTCTAAGTCGCGACCCACAATTAAATCAACGCCAAATAAAAATTTCTTTAGTTGCTTCAGAATCCAAAACAACTTTTCAGCAAGTTATGAATCCTATGGATGAAAATGTATACTACTTAGCTGAAGATGGTGGTAAATATGCCTACTTTTTAGAAGACGTAGAAATTAAAAACGGAAAGGTATTTTTACATCAATTGAGTGTTGCTGGTGGAATCAAAACTCAAAACATTGCATTTGCTACACCTTTGAAAATAATTGGATCCATGCAAATTGACGATATGAAGTTACTCGATATCATCACAACTGAAAAAGCATTGATTTGGTTATTTACTTATGAAGATAAAACTTCAAAAAAATTATTGACGGTTGCGGTTTGTATGACACACAATAACTTCAACACTTATGCGGCAATCGTTTCTGAAAACGTATTGGGTTCCTCAAAAATAGAGGACCAAATCTCATGGTATGTCGCTGGTGAAAATGGAGAAAACATAGTTTTTGCAGCTCGATCGCATTCTGGTAAAGACTCTGGATGGAAAGTGAAAGAACTTTCTCCAAAAGGAGTTATTTTAAATGAACAAGTAATTCAAAATCAAAGTTTGAAATTTAGCTCACACAATCGCGTTGGTTTTGGAAGAAGAGGTAGTTCTCTTATTAAAAGAGTTGAGCCAACAGAAAATGGAACTTTAATCGTTTACAATAATACCTATTATGTTGGTGGAATTGAATCCGATGGAACAACAGGGAAATTCGTTACTTACAAATGGGAAAACAAATCGTGGGTTGTTGTTGCAAAATCAGATGTAAAAGGATTCAATGCTAAAAAAGAAGTGCAAGTTGGTTTTATGCAACTAAAAGAAGGTTTGGGATGGTATGTAAAAACAAATGAAACACAAGGACATTTTCATTCTTTTACTGATGGAAAAGTAATTGTTTCTAGCGGAATTAGCCAAACAACATCAAATCCAAGTAAATTACTAACTGAAGCTTATACAGGACTTTTTTGTTCCGTACTTGGTTCAAAATACATCCTATTTGATCCAAAACAATTACCTGGAAAAAAAGCATTAAAATTTGAATACGTTTCTAAATGAAAGTAATAGGAATTTGTGGGGGAAGCGGCTCTGGAAAAACAACGCTATTAAAAAGACTTGCAGAACAATTTGGAAATCTTGAGCCAACAATTTTTTCAATGGACAATTATTACAAACCCATTGAAGACCAGTTTATGGATGATAACGGTCAGGTAAATTTTGATCTGCCAGATTCGCTCCATAGAGATCATTTGTTCAATGATTTAAAACAATTGAAAAATGGGGAAGCTGTTGAAATCGTTGAATATCAATTTAATACAAAATCTGAAAAAACAAAACTGATTACACTTCAACCTTCAAAACTATTAATTGTTGAAGGTATCTTTTTGTTTCATTACGAAGAAGTGCGTTCACTTTTAGATTTTTCGATATTCGTTGATGTAGAATTAGATACACAATTGGATAGAAGACTTTACCGCGATCAAGAATCGAGAGGATATAGTCGTGAAAATATCTTATACCAATGGCACAATCACGTGTTACCATGCTATGAAAATTATTTAGAGCCCTATCGTCCTTTTGCTGATTTCTGCTTTAAAAATGACCATAGACATGAAGAAGAATTTCAACGATTATTGAATCATTTACCCATGTCTAAATAAGTCTTTTGCGAAAAATTTTTAAATATCTATTTTATTTAAGCTTTGTAGGAGCTCTTTTATTGATAGTATATGGTTTTTTCGAGAAAAATGAATCAAATGAATCAAAAACTGCTCATTTTCAAACAACATTTCTTTCGCTAGAGAAACATCAAGAGAAACAATTAAATACCATCCAAAAAGATTGGGAAAACTTAACTCTCAATAAATTTAGATATAAATACACCAACAAGAAATCTATTTTTGTTCATGTATTTCAAAATGATTCTTTAATTTTTTGGAACACAAATAAATTACCGATCTCACCCTTTGCAGATTTACATTTTCCAACAAATGGACTTTTTCGCACTCAAAATGGATGGTATTTTTCAAAATTCATACAGAAAAAAAATAGTACCATTAGTGTTACTTTTCCAATACTTCGAACTTTTCCTTATCAAAATGAAAAACTAAAAGACTACTATTTTCAACCATTTGAAAATGTATCTGCTCAAATTGATTTAAGTGATACAAAACACCAAATAAAAGATTCAAAAGGTGTGTTTCAATTTAGTTTAAATTATGCAGATGATTCCAAAAATTCAAACTCAAAATCACTCTTTTTATTTATTGGAACATTAGTTTGTTTGACAATTTTACACCTTTATGTTTGCAAAAAAGAGATCAGCTTCTTAAAGAGAATAGTTTTATTTATTCTTTATTCGTTGGTGTTATTATGGCTATTCACTATTGATAAAAGTGAAGTCTTTGGATATTGTGATTTGTTTGAATCTTCATTATTGGCATTGAATACTCAAATTGTCAATTTAGCAGACTTAATTTTATTGACTTTTTTCCTTTTTGCCGCATACAACTTATTAAACACCTTCTTCTCCACAAAAAACCGAAGTGTATTTGGAGTTGTTTTAGGTGTTTTAGTCAGTTCAATTTCTCTGTTTTCTTTACCAAAAATGGGGATCATTGTTGTTGAAAACACAAATATCCCATTATACATCAACGATCTAGTTTCACTGAACTTTAACAGTATTATATTGTTATTTTTACTGGGTTTAATCGCTTTTAGTTTTGTCCGATTTTCAAGTTCTTTTTGGTATTATGTTTTTGATAAGAATGCTTGCTTGACCTATAAATGGCATTATTTAACTTCAGTTTTAGTTCTATTCTTACTTTCCGCATTAATAACAAAAACAGAACTTGAACTACATTATTTCTGGATGCTAGTTTTATACTTTTATTCTGTTTTTGTAAGCTGGAAACATTTAGGAAAATGGAACTTCCCACTTGTTTTAATTGCATTATCATTTTTCTCTATTGGAATCACCATTTCTTTAAAACATGATTTAAAAAACAAAGAACGCGAAGAACGTGTTTTATATGCCAATCAATTAATTGAAGAAACGGATATCACTTCAGAAATAGAATATTTGTCTTTGAAAGAGAAAATCTATGAAGATAAATTCTTCTTACAATTATTCGATTCTATTAGTAAACCTAACTTTTCAGAAACAAAAATAATTCTTGAAAGTCGACTGTTTTCAAAGTATTGGGAACGTTACGATATTGATGTCTACTACTTCACACCTGGCGATAATTCAGAAATGAATGGATTTACAGAATCAGATTTTGAACATTTAATTGAATATCACAGTGATTTTTCGGAAACAGATTCTAGTCTATTCCGCATTACCCAAAATACGGTTGATTTTACATATTTGTTCCGTTTAGCATTTGAAAATAAAGCTCAGGATAAAAGAATTATTTATGGTACACTTAAGTCAAAGAAAATACCTGAAAAAATTGGTTTCCCACGTTTACTTATTTCTGAAAATGCAAATTCATTTAATTGGCTAGAACATTATTCAATTGCTAAATATGTTGATAATAAACTATTAACCAATTATGGCCCTTTTAATTATAAAATGGTGCTCCCAGCTTATTATAAAAATAAAGAAGCAAGTGCATGGCAAAGGGAAAGAGGCTATGAACACTACGTGTTAAATGGAAAAGACAACAGTACTTTACTTTTAACTCGAAAACAACTAACAACCTGGGATAGTATTACTTCGTTTGCATTTCTTGTTTTTGGATATGGACTTGTCATCAGTGTGTTTTATTTATTGTTTTTTGTTTTATTTAATATCGACAAAAAAATAATCCCAGGGCTATCAAGTAAAATTCAATTTACAATGGTTGGCTTGGTTGTATTATCACTCATTGTTTTTGGTATTGCTAATTCAACATTTTTCGCGGAAAGATATGCTTTACAAAATAATTTGTTGGTGAAAGAAAAACTGAATTCTGTTAAAACAGAAATCTTCCAAAATTTTAAAAAGAAAAACTCTCTCAGTTTAGAAAAAGACAAAGAAGTGATGGATTTCAAATTGAGAAAATGGTCGAAAGTTTTCTTAACAGATATCAATTATTTCTTGCCAAATGGAATCCTTTTAGGAACATCTCAACCAAAATTGTACAACGTTGGTTTGTTAAGTGAACAAATCAATCCGGATGCATATTTCCACCTTGTACAACAAAACGAATCAGAATACATCCATCTAGAAAACATTGGAAAACAATACTTTACATCAGCTTATATTCCTGTTTATTCGGAGGACAATTCTTTACAAGGCTATTTGAATTTACAGTATTTCGACCAACAAGATAATTTTGAAAACGAATTAAATGCTTATATCATTACAATCGTAAACATCTTTATTTTACTGATCGTAATTTCAGTATTCATTTCTTATCTCGTTTCAAGTTGGTTGATCCGTCCTCTTCAAAAAATTAGAGCAAGTTTTGCAAAAGTAGAGTTTGGTAAACAAAACACCTATATTGAATATGAAGCAAATGATGAAATTGGGGATTTGGTTAAAGAGTACAACAAAAAGTTAAACGAACTTGAAATAGCTGCTAAAAAAATAGTTCAATCAGAAAAAGAAAGTGCATGGAGAGAAATGGCGAAGCAAGTTGCCCATGAAATTAAAAATCCATTGACACCAATGAAACTTTCCTTGCAACATTTACAACGTACATTCAATCCAGAAGATCCAAAAAGTGGTGAAAAGCTTCAAAAAGTATCCGCTTCTTTGATTGAACAAATAGACACACTTACAAATATTGCCAATGCCTTTTCGAATTTTGCGCGATTACCCAAAGCAAACATGGCCGAATTAGACCTAGGTAATTTAATTACTTCTGTTGCTCATTTATTTGATGCGGAATCAAAAATTCACTTAGAAATAGATTCAGATTGCATTGTTCAAGCGGATAAAGATTTAATAACGCGTGTTTTTAACAACCTCATCACAAATAGTATTCAAGCTAGTTATGAAACGAGTAAACCAGAGATAGTCATTCATGTTAAAAAAGATGCTGCTTCAATTATTGTGTCAATTAAAGACAATGGACATGGAATTTCCGAAGAACAACAAACGAAGATCTTTGAACCTTATTTTACAACAAAATCGACGGGTACAGGACTCGGCTTAGCGATGGTGAAACGAATCCTTGAAAACCACAATGCTACTATTCAAATAAAAGAAAGTTCAAGTAAGGGAACAACTATGGAGATTCAATTTTCCATTTAAAAAACGATACACTTTCAAACTAAAGCGTTAAATTTTAGAACATTGTTCGTTTTTTTCTTTACAAAAGTGTATATTTGAGTTCTTATTAAATGAACTATGAAAAAAATATTACTACTCAGCGGAATTTTTTCTGCATTTTCAAGCATTTCACAAACAACTATTTACGAAAACAACTTTAACACAGGTGCTGCAACTGGTTGGGCATTAAATGTTGGTGGATCTGGTGGAAACACATGGATTGTAAACAATGAATACACTGGATTTTCTCCATTCATTCCTGATACTCCAAATCAACCGTTAGCTATTACTGGAGGTCCACAATCGTTTTATTTACATATTTACAATAGTACAGTTTGTACTGGTTTGGGAGTGTGTAATGCTGCTTTTGATACAGGAACCCCATCCAATCAATCAGCTGAAACACCAGTAATCAATACTTCGGCTTATTCAAGTGTAACAGCTTCTTTTTATTATTTGTGTGCTGGTCAGTCTGGAACTTCTTACGGTGTAATTGAATATTCAACAAATGGAGGAACGACATGGACACAGTCTGGCGCGCAAATTTCAGGTGTTTCAACATGGACAGCTGGTTCAATTTCTGATGCTGCTTTGAGTGGCGCTGCGAACTTAAAAATTCGTTTCCGCTGGGTTAATGGAGCTGCTGGTGTTGATCCTGCTTTTGCAATTGATGAATTTATAGTACAAGGAACTCCTGGTGCAAGTGTAAACTTAACAACAGGAGCTTTGGCTCAATTGAGCTATTGTTCTGGAGTAACAAGTAATATTACTGTAAACTTTAATGCTACAGGTTCTCCTCAAGCAGGAAATGTATACACAGCTGAATTGTCAAACGCTTCTGGTTCTTTTGCTTCACCAACTGTAATTGGTACATTAAACTCTACGGCAACTGGAGCTTTGTCTTTGAGCGCAACGATTCCAGGTTCTACTCCTGTTGGAACAGGTTATAGAATTCGAGTGAATGCATCAAACCCTGCATCAACAGGAACTGACAATGGTTCAAACATTAGTATCAATCTAAGTCCAACTGTAGCAATTACAGCTAGTCCTGCAAATGGAATTATTTGTGCAGGATCAAGTATTAATTTATCTGCGAGTGGAGCAAACACCTATGTTTGGACACCAAATACAGCTCTAAACAGTTCAACTACTGCGAATGTAACAGCAAATCCTACGATATCTTTACAATATACGGTTGTTGGAACTGAAACAAATGGATGTACAAACGCACAATCATTTACAGTTACTGTTAACGATTGCGCAGGAATAGAGGAAAATGAAAACGCGTTTGCTGTTTATCCGAATCCAGTGATAGATGTTTTATCCGTTACTTCTGAAAATAATACACCAATTCAATCTTTGGAAATAACAGATTTAACTGGAAAAATAATTAAAACAAGTGCTACAAATACAATTGACTTTAGTGAATTGAATTCAGGTTCTTATTTCATAAGAATCTATCATGAAAATGGAATCACAGTAAAAGAAATTGTAAAATAAACTCATTGTTAACCCTATGAAAAAGAAAAACGTGCGAATTCATTGCACGTTTTTTTATGCCTTTAAAAATCACATGAATCATTTTTGAACTTACCTTTGTCAGATGCAAACTTTCGACACTATTTGTGCACTTTCAACTGCCCCAGGAATGGGAGCGATTGCTTTAATCCGAATTTCAGGTTCAAATGCTTTTGACATTGTATCACAATTAGGAAAGAAAGATTTACGTAATGCAGCTTCACATTCTGCACACTTTGCGCGAATTCGAAAAAAGGATGACCGTATTTTAGATGAAGTTGTCATTACTTTATTTGATGATAACAAAAGTTTTACGGGTGAAAAAACAGCTGAAATTGCGTGTCATGGCTCTACATTCATTCAACAAGAAATTCTGAAATTAGTCTTATCCAAAGGATGTCGCATGGCAGAACCAGGTGAATTCACGATGCGTGCTTTTCTAAATGGAAAAATGGATCTTTCACAAGCTGAAGCTGTAGCCGATTTGATTTCATCTCAATCTTCGAAAGCACATGAAATTGCCATGAATCAAATGCGTGGTCACTTTTCTAATGAATTGAAAGATTTACGTGAAAAATTAATCCATTTTGCTTCTCTAGTAGAATTAGAGCTCGATTTTGCGGAAGAGGATGTTGAA
>JBKDZA010000095.1:0-3960 GCA_046308455.1 Fluviicola sp. | reverse complement strand
CCATTGATTCAACAGAAAATTGATGGTAAAAAAGCTGAAAAAGACTTGTTAGATCAAGAAATTAAAAAACTGGATGGAAAAATTGCTGACAAGACAAAAGAAGCTGATCGTTTGAACGATGAAATAGTTTTCCTTGAATCGATTACAAGTGTATCATTGGATCCAGTTCGAAACTCAAATGAGATCAAAGCTGCAATGGATAAGGTGGATGATCCAAATTCTCGTTCGCTTCAAAATTATGTTAAAGAAGAAGTAAAGAAAATTGCCGCGAAAGTTGAAAACAATCCAGATCCAAAGGAATTGATTTCGAGTGTACAAACTAATTTAGATAACGAAGAAACAAAATACAACGAAGCCCAAGAAGCTGCCAAAAATGATGCAAACTTATCAGAAGAAGATAAATTAAATGCCTCCATTTCAAATGCGCAAGAATTTTTGAATAGCACACAAGCAGAGAAAAAGAAAATTTCAACTGCTTTAACTAAAAATCCCGATAACTCTGCATTAAAGGAACAAGCAGCATTGATTGAAACAAAAGAAACTGAATTAAAAAATACGATTGCTTCCAATCAAAAAGAATTGGATAAATTGAAAAATCAAACAAACAACAATTCAACTACTTCGGTTGATAAAACAGAATTAGTAAATTCAATTTATCCAGATTACAAAACGGAAGAAGCGAAGTTGCCTGAAGATCCAAAAGCGAAGTTGACCGCACAAAATTCCTGGGACGAGAACTTAATCGCTAAATTGGATAAAGAAGAAAAAGCATTAGAAAAGAAAGCTAAATCGAATCCAAACGACGAACAAACGAAAGCAAAATTAGCTGCAGTAAAAGAGTTGAAAGAGGAGAAAAAAGCTGTAATTGATGAACGCAAAGCTGAAATCGCTCAACTTACAAATGCTGGTTCGAATGGTTCGAATGGTTCAAATGGATCAGATCCAAACAATACAACTTCAACTACATCAGTTGACAAAACAGAACTAGTTAATTCAATTTATCCAGATTATAAATCGGAAGAAGCGAAGTTGCCTGAAGATCCAAAAGCGAAGATGACTGCTCAAAATTCCTTGGACGAGAACTTAATCGCAAAATTGGATAAAGAAGAAAAAGCATTAGAAAAGAAAGCGAAATCGAATCCAAACGACGAGCAAACGAAAGCAAAATTAGCAGCAGTAAAAGAGTTGAAAGAGGAGAAAAAAGCTGTTATTGATGAACGTAAAGCTGAAATCGCTCAACTTTCAAATGCTGGTTCGAATGGAACAAACGTTACGAATGGAACTGATCCAACTAATTCTGTAAAAGAAATCGATCCGGTAGTTTTATCACACGAGATTTATCCGGAATACCAAGAAGTGAATTTCGACAATCAATCAAAATGGTCGGATAAAGAGAAAAAAGACTTATTGCTTGAAGAGGAAAAGTTAAGATCTAAATTGATTGCTGAGAAAAAAGCTAATGATAAAAAACTAGAAAAGAAAAATGATCCAACTCTTGAATCTGAAAATCGAGCGATTCAACAATTGATTGATCAATCCGAACGAAATACGGAAAGAATTAATTCGAATGAAGCAAATGTTGCAGTTGAAAACGCAATTAATGAAGATCTAAAAGAGCGTACACAAGAATTGATGTATGGTAAAACAACTTCAGAATCTGACGCAACTCAAAAAATAAAAGAATTAGAAGATTACGAACGCAATCTATTGAATTCAATTGATAACTTAAAAGAAGACGAAGTAAATAACAATGCAACTATTCAAATTCGTGAAGAGCAATTGAAAAAAGTTCGTCATCGAATTGGTCAAATTGAAATGGACTTAGAGGAATTGAAAAAGTTAAATGCAAGTTCACCTGAAGTTCAAAAAGCAATCATTGAAGCAAATGAGTTAAAAGAGAAAGAAACTGCTTTAGAAAGTAAACTAGCAACTGCTTCTCCATCTGAAAAGAAAAAAATTGAAAAAGAATTAAGTCAGAATAGAGAGACACAAGAGAAAAAACAAGTTGAAATTGAAAAGGGTCAAGTAGCAAGTTTAACTCTTGAAAATGACAAAGATTTAAGTGATTTAAAATCCGACGCAGATTTAACTAATATTGCTCAACATGCAGTTGAAAGAAGTAAAGAAACAGATGAAAATGTTTTGACAAGTTCAACTCACGCAAAGAATTTAATTCAATCAATCGAACAATATACTTCTGGTCAAGAGGTGTTTAATTCAACAGAAACAGTTATTCATACAGAAGATGCTTTGGTTCAACAACAGCGTTCTTTTTCTATTGAGATTGGTGAAATTGAACAAGAAATCAATAGTCTTGGAACATCAAAAAAGGATCTTGCAAAAAAGAAAGAACTTGAAAGTCAAAAAGCAATTATTGAAAAGGCAAACAACACAGTTTTAGAGCAATTAAAAGAATTAAGAAAAGACAAGCAGCCAATTGTAGACAATACGAATGAGTTAAATACGCAAGTTAGTTTCGAGGAGGAGCAAGCAATCGCAGCAAATGAAAAATACACGCAAGCTTTAGAATTGAATCAAAAAGTAAAAGAAACTGAAGTTGAGATTATCTCAAAGAATAAAGAAATTGACGAAAAGAAAAAAGAATTAGAGCAAACAACTGATGAAACAAAACGTCAAGAATTGATTCAGGATTTAGTAAAATTGACTGCTGATAAAAAGTCCTTAGAAAATAAGTTAAATAGTACGAACAAAGAATTAAATGACTTAATTTTGTCGGAAAGTTCTACGCCTATGAAATGGAGAAATGTATTAATGCGAGAAGTTGCGCCTGCAGCTGTATTGGTTGTGTCTTCATTTGTTGAGCCTTCTGTTGTCAAAGGATTTGAATTAAATTCAAAAACTAATCCAAAAGCAAAAACTGCAATTCCTGTGGATTTAAAAGCACCGGGAGGATTGGTTTATCGTGTTCAAGTTGGTGCTTTTGCTAAACCATTACGAAAAGAATTATTTACAGAGTTTTCACTTGTAACTGGTGAGAAATTGGCAAATGGAATTACACGTTATTTAGCTGGTTATTTCGGAAGTAGATCGAAAGTAGTGGAAGCACAAAGTCAAATTAAAAGTTTGGGTTATAAAGATGCATTTGTTGTTGCATATTGTGATGGAAAACGCATTACTTTAGCTGAGGCAAAACGATTAGAAGAATTAGGCTTATGTGTTCCAAAAGATCAAAATTCAATAGCATTTGATGTTGCGAATAGCATGATTGCGAAGCTTCCAAAAGATTCATTGAAGCGAATTGCTCCAACACGTAAATTCGATGATTACAATAAAGCACCAGGAGCAGCACAAGCTGAAGCCGTTGAAAATAGAAAAGGTTTATTTTATACCGTTCAAATTGGGGTTTACAATTCACCAGTAACTTCAGAAAAAGTTCGTAACATTCAACCATTAATTACAAAAAGATTAGAAAACGGACAGATTCGTTATTCATCAGGTGTATTTACTTCCGTTGAAGAGGCACAACCGAAAAAAGCGGAAACAATTGAACGCGGAATTAAAGATGCTTTTATAACTGCATATTACAATGGTGAACGTATTTCTTTAGCAGAAGCAGAACGTATTTTGATTGAAAAAGGTAAAGTTGTCTCAGAAACAGAAAATCTAACTAAAACAACTTCTTTAGAGGTAACTGAAGCGAAAAAATATACAGAAGAGAATCCAATTGTTACTACTGAAAAGAAAACCTATCAATTGATTTCTAAAGAAACATATGCAGAGTATCCGAGAGATTTAATCAATCGTTATAACAATGCTGGAAGTTTTTATTATGATTTTTCAGATAATAGAATTAAGTCAGTTGTCTACACAAATGAATATCGAGTTCCTACTAATGAGATGTTTGAGAACAAGATGGATACGATTATTCGTATTCAAGGAGTTGATGTGTATGAACCAAATACGAAGAAAGTTGTAGCAGAGTGGGGAACCTTTGAGTTA
>JBKDZA010000094.1:0-6068 GCA_046308455.1 Fluviicola sp. | reverse complement strand
GGTCGATCTAACAATAAATCACGTACAAATCCGCCAATAACATAAGCTTCAAGGTTATTTTCAGAAATAACTTGTGATACAACCTTAAAAACTGGCTGTTTTATTTTATCAGCAAAATTTTGAGACATAGAAGCCAAAGTTAGCTATTTTGTATGGAAATTGATTTACGGACGGATGATTTTCACCGAACTGTCTAAACCAATTTTTATAATTTGTGAAGGCGCTGTTCTTGTTTCTTCTAATCGCTCTTCAACGATTACATCAACTCCTGATTTTATTCGATCATCTACTTCAATGTAGTTTTTTGGAAAAGGTTCTCCTGAAATATTTGCGGAACTAGCAACAATTGGTTTTTTTAGAGAGCGAATGAGTTTCAAGCAAACTGGATCTTTAGTTAAACGAATTCCTACGGAACCATCTTCAGCAACAACAGAAGAAGCGAAACCTTTTGCATTTGGATATACGATTGTCAATGGTTTTTCTGCAAAATCAACTAAATCATAGCATACACTTGGGAAATCAGGAACAAACTTTTCAATCATTTGCCAAGAGTCAGCCAAAACAACGAAACTTTTCTCAGCAGGACGGTTTTTGATTTCCATCACTTTCTGACAAGCGTCTTCATTTGTTGCGTCACAGCCAATTCCCCAAATTGTGTCGGTTGGAAACAATAAGGTTCCGCCGTTTTTTAATGTTTCAATTGCTTGCGTGTAATCGAATTCTGGTTTCATTCTTCGTTCATGAATTTTTTATACAAATCTGGTCGTCTAGTTTTTGTGCGTTCAATGGCTTGTTCTTCGCGCCACAAATCAATTTTCGCAAAGTTACCTGAAATTAAAATATCTGGAACTTTCCAACCATTATATTCTGGTGGACGTGTGTAAACAGGAGGACTTAACAAAGAATCTTGAAAACTATCCGTTAGGGCAGAGGTTTCATCGTTCATTACTCCAGGAATCAAACGACTAATCGCATCAACAACTACACACGCTGCGATTTCTCCTCCAGTTAAAACATATGAACCAATTGAGATTTCTTTCGTGATGTAGTGTTCACGTATGCGTTCGTCAACTCCTTTGTAATGTCCACATAAAATCATAATGTTTTCTCCCATAGAAAATTGATTGGCGTGTTTTTGCTCAAATAATTCCCCATCAGGAGTCATGTAAATGATTTCATCGTAGTTGCGTTCAGCTTTCAGTTTTTCAATTACAGCTGCAATTGGTTCAATCATCATAACCATTCCTGCGCCACCACCATATTGATAATCGTCTACATTTTTATGCTTGTTTGTCGCATAATCGCGGATATTGTGCAAATGTATTTCAATGATTCCTCTTTCTTGTGCACGTTTCATCAAAGAAACATTGAAAGGTCCATCAAGCAATTCTGGAAGTATTGTAAGAATATCGAAGCGCATTAGTTTGTTTTCAATTCATTTAAAATTGGTAATATCCAGTTTGGAATATTAGAATACTTTTTAATTAATGAACCGTTTGAGGCTCTAAAAATTAATTTTGCTTTCTCAAAGTCTATTGAATTGTCAAAAAAATAAAATCGATCAACTATTCTACAAATTGAAGCAGAATTGATAAAAGATTTTTGGTACCGGCTTATGATTTTTGAAATTGGAACATCATGTCCTCCTTCCATCACTCTTCTTGCAACTCTAGTTACATTTATCAATGGATGACTAGTCGTTACAAAAAAGAAACGAATAAAATAGCCTTGTTTTTTAGCTTCAAGAAGAAAATCAACTTTTTCATTTGCTGAAAAAACTGTTTCAAATATTAAACTTTTTCTATTTTTTATTGAATCTCTCCGAAGAGTTTCAGCATAATTTGCAGCTTTTAAAATACTTTCTTTATCACTCCAACTCCCAAATTTATTTTGAGCAATTTCATCTGGATTAATATAAATACAATCTTCTAACCAAGAGTGTTTAAGAATTTGAGATGTAATTGTAGTTTTACCCGAACCATTTGGTCCAGCTATAATTATTAATACTGGTTGTTTACTATCAGATGTAGTCATTATTTTAAAAACGACTTTTTTGCAGATTTAAATGCAATTGCAAATTCTTCTTGAAATTTTTTCTCGAATTTTTTCATTTTTAAAATAACATCTTTATTACAGTCATTTAACAATTTTGAAAATTGAGCATCACTGGGTTCTTTTGTTGCTAATAAGATATTTTTCATAATGAATATTTTATAAATTCAAAGATACTTAAAAAAAGAATAGTTCAAAAAAAAGCGCCTCAAATTGAGACGCTCATTTTATTAAAAATTTATTTAAGTAGAATTTTAAAATTTATTTTTTGAGGCAGACAAGAAATTTATTTTTAAAGTTTACAAATGTAAATGAAGAAACAAATTTTGAAGTCGAACACTAAAAAATGATTTTAAAAACTACTTATGCCATAACTTTTGGAGCTGCAGCTAATATATCAGCCGAAGTTTCCGCAGCATATTGCTCGAAGTTTTTAACAAATTGTCCAGCTAAATTATTTGCTGTTTTATCGTAAGCCTCTTTATCCGCCCAAGTACCACGTGGATTTAAAATCTCAGTTGGAACTTCAGGACATGAAGTTGGGAATGATAAATCGAAAACTGGTAATGTTTCAAATGAAACTGAATCTAATTGACCTGTCAAAGCGGCTGTAATCATCGCACGTGTGTAAGATAATTTCATTCTACTTCCAACTCCGTAAGATCCACCAGACCAACCTGTGTTGATCAACCAAACTTTAACGTCTGATCCATCTAATTTATCACCTAATAATTTTGCGTATTTCGCTGGGTGTAAAGGTAAAAATGCTTTTCCAAAACAAGCTGAGAAAGTTGTTGTTGGCTCAGTAATTCCTACTTCAGTACCAGCTACTTTCGCTGTATAACCAGACATAAAGTGGTACATTGCTTGTTCTTTCGTTAAACGAGAGATTGGAGGCAGCACACCAAATGCATCAGCTGTTAAAAAGAATATATTTTTTGGCGCAGCTCCAACTGATGGAACCATGATGTTGTCAATGAAATGAATTGGATAAGAAACACGTGTGTTTTCAGTGATAGAACCATCCTCGTAATCAGGAGTTGAAGTTCCTTCATGGAAACCAATGTTTTCTAAAATTGCTCCAAATTTAATTGCATCCCAAATTTGTGGTTCTTTTTCTTTCGATAAATCGATAGTTTTTGCATAACATCCACCTTCAAAGTTGAAAACTGAATTTTCTGACCAACCGTGTTCATCATCACCAATCAAACGACGATTAGGGTCAGAAGATAATGTCGTTTTACCTGTTCCTGATAAACCAAAGAAAACTGCAGTATCACCTTTTTCACCAACGTTAGCTGAACAGTGCATTGATAAAACATTTTTCTCATGTGGTAAAACAAAGTTCAAAACAGAGAAAATTCCTTTTTTGATTTCACCTGTGTAACCTGTACCACCAATGATGATCATTTTACGTGTGAAATTTAAGATAGCAAAGTTTGCTTGACGTGTTCCATCAATTTCTGGATTCGCTTTAAATCCTGGTGCACAAACAACATTCCATTCAGCATCAAACGTTTCGATTTCAGCATCAGTAGGACGTAAGAACATGTTGTAAGCAAACATATTTGACCAAGGATATTCAGCAGTTACACGTAAGTTTAAACGGAAATTCTCATCCGCACATGCATAAGCATCACGAACATATACATCACGACCAGTTAAATATGCTTTCATACGGTTGTACAAATTGTCAAACTGCTCTGTACTTACTGGAATATTAACATCTCCCCACCAAACTGCATTTTCAGTTTTTGCATCTTTAACTACAAATCGATCTTTAGGAGAACGACCAGTAAATTCACCTGTCTCAATAGCAATTGCTCCAGAGTCTGTTAAAACTCCTTGTCCTTGAAGGATTGTGTCTTCTACTAATTCCGCTGGACTCAAGTTCCAGAATACGTTTCCGAGATTTTCTAGGCCAATAGTAGCTTTTAAATCAGCGTTTTGTCCTCGTTTACCAAATTCGTTCATATTGTTTATTTTCAGCGACCTGATTAATAGATCGTTCATTTCACACTGCAAAATTAGTTTCTTTGCTTTAAAATTCAGAAAAAAAAGAGAAGTTTTATTAACAAATATTCGAATCCCAACTGACTTTTAGTTAATTAGCCTCAAAATTAAGTCGTGATTTAGAAAGAGAATTAAAATGGTTTTAATAATTCTAAATCTCAAATTAATCTCGATTTAGTTTATAACGAACAATTAATCAATCACTTTCATTTTACGCATAATAAAACTGGCACTTTTATTTTGGCAAATTCCATTTCGCAAGGTATAATCAAAATGTAAGGAGTCGTTTGTTAATTCAACTTCAAAACATCTGTTAATCAATTTTCCAGGGTATGTTTCTGTTAATTCACACACTTTCAAATCATGCGTTGCGATAATACCAAATGAATTCAAAACTGCAATTTTCTTCACAACACCAATCGTTCCTTCCAATTTGTCGTCAGAATTTGTTCCTCGTAAAATCTCATCCAATAAGATGAAATAGGCTTGTTTATTCAACGATTCAATAATCAAATTCAAACGTTTTACTTCCGCATAAAAATAAGAAGTTGCATCTGTTAATGAATCACTCAAACGCATGGAAGCGATTAAGGGGATTGGGTTGTACGAAACTTTATTTGCTGGGACAACGGAACCTGAATTCGCTAATACCATTCCTACGCCAATTGTACGTAGAAATGTACTTTTCCCAGACATGTTTGAACCAGTTAAGATTGTGAAGTTCTTTTCATCAAAGTCAATTGAATTTGCAACTGCCGTTTCTTTTTTCAACAAAGGATGATGTATAGATTCAAATGAAATCTTAGATGATAATTCAGGGAAAACGTAATTCGAATTGTTATAAGAGAAATTAGCAAATGAGTTCAATTCTTCAAAATCACCAATCGTATCAATCCATTTATTTAAGTTTAGTTTATTACTTTTTTTCCAATCAACCAATCGACGAAATTGATGAACATGAAAACAAAACAATCCATTCATGAAAATTAATACAGGTAGATTGGCAATGTTTTCTAAATGAGAAAATAATGTTCCTAATTCCGTTAATTTTTCAGATGCTTTCTTTTGATCTGACTTTAATTCATTTTTGAGTTCAGACAACTTATTAGCCTCAAAGTTTTGTAATTCAATGAGTTCCGTTAATTGACTGTATTTTTTAAATTGAGGTCCAATTTCTTCAGTAAACTTAAGTTCACTCATGATCTTCTTTAGAACAGGACTGGAAAACGAGAGGTTAAAAGCAAATAATCCGCTGAAAATCTTTAAGTAATTTGCATCATTTGTAATTAAATAAACGACTAAAAAAGAACCTGAAATAAAAGGAAGAACATAAGATAGATATCTGAAAATAGGATGTATTTCTATTTCGCTTTCTTGCCATTTATTGATTTCAACCAATGTTTGTTTAGTGTCTTTGCTAAGATGACATGTAGCCATAAATTGTTGTCGCCACTCTAAATGTTGACTCAATTCGCGAATTGCATCTTGTCGTTCAAGTATTTCTTCTTTTTGATGAAAATTTAGCAAAGTAGCTGCCAATTTTCTTTTTCCACTTAAGGTATTTGTTCGATTTAAAAATTGATACAATGAATTTTCACCTAAAATATCGATATCTGAAGAATAGGGGTGTTCTGGAGTTTGAAACTCAGATCCATTTTCAAAATTGTAGTGATTCTGTTCTAAAAATTGAATTTCTATTTCATTTAAACGAATCAATTCCTTAACGAAACGCAACTGGTTTTTCTTGTTTTTGTAGAAATAAACACTGGTAAAAAAACCTACAATTAAACATAAAGCAAAAAGAAAAATTAAACTAGAAGAGGTTTTAATAGCGAAGAAAAGCAAAATTAATGCTCCAAAACCTAAAATAAAACGGATTAAACTTAATTTGTTTAATTGTGAATCTAGAAAGAGTTTCTTTTCAGTGAATTTCTTTTTTTCTTCTGTATAAGATTCAATAATATTCATTTACAATAGGTTTTTTAAAGCAGACATAGCTTGAC
>JBKDZA010000093.1:0-16506 GCA_046308455.1 Fluviicola sp. | reverse complement strand
CGTTGATTCAAAACAGTCAAATCTCCCATTAAAACTTGAGCTTTCGGTAAATCATACAAGCGGAAAATCTGCTTTGTAATTGCTGGATGTGATAAATAGAAATCCTTTAAATTGTTATTCGAATTGCGCATACTTGAATCTGCAATAAAAAAATCTGGATAGACCCAACCGTTTTTATCGAAACAAACTCCGGGTGATTTTGTCCATTCTAAACTATCTAGGTTGCGTTCACCAAAAAACACATGTTGCCCAAAAAGTTGATTGGCGCCTAAGAAGAATAATAGTACTACCAATTGTTTCATTTAAATCCTCTTGTCATTTCACGTTTTCCAGGAGGTCCAGGCAATGCTTCCAATTTAAATCCAGCTGTTTTTAAATCGCGTTTCACTTGACCTTTTGCGCAATAAGTCACAAATACTCCTTCATCAGTCAACCAATTGTAGCAATCTTGAAAGCGTTCTAAAGTCCATAAATCAGGTTGAACTCTTGGACCAAATGCATCGTAAAAAATCAAGTCAACTGATTCGGCTTTTAAATCTAATTCTTCAAATTTCACTTGTCTTTTCTCAATCACAAAATGCTCAGAAAGAGAAGTAACTTGATTCCAAGGTGCTAAATTCATTTTCTCAAAAACTTCTAATGATTCATCACTTGGATTATGTTTGTGGTATTCCATTGCACGCCATTCTTCCTCAGTAGGTGGAAAAGCTTCAATTGCAATGTAGTGAATGTATTGATTGCGTTTTTCTGATGCGAAATAAGTTAACAAAGCATTCAATCCAGTTCCATAACCCATTTCAAGAATTGTTAGATAATCTTGAGAACAATGTGAAAGTCCGTACTTGATAAACACATGCTGTGCTTCTTGCAATGCTCCGTGCGAGGAATGGTAATGTTCATCCAATTCTGGAAGGTAAATTGTCTTTGACCCGTCAGCTGTTTCTCGTATTTCTCTTTTCATTCCGCTTTTTTATTATGATCAAATGCATCATCAATTAACTTACTTTCTTTAACCTTAGTCTTAATGTTTATATCTACACTTAAATATCCAATTATGATAAAAACAGACATAATTAAAATTAATTTATGTGTTGAATGAAATTTATTTACAAGTAAAAAAAACAAAATAGAATAGAATCCAAAAAGAACTTTTCTAATTGTTAAAATTTTAAACCACTTTCTATCTTTATTTATTAATCTGATAAAATATAATGGAATATAAAAAATCATGAAACCTAGATATGAAGTAGAAAATTGTATAAAAAAATAGTAATCTACATTAGATCTATATGAAAAAGTTAAGTATAATGAATATATTAAAGCAGATATTATAGCCGCTCCAAAAACAATATATAAGTTGTGAATTCTATTCATTGTAACAAAGTTAATTTGTTATTCGATAAATTGAAATTTAATTCTTTTGGACTTTTAAAAAACCCAAATTAGATTATTTTGTTTTCGTTATTCGAAATTCGCTATCCGATATCTTAAATCAGTTATCCGAATTTAGTTTTTCATTCATCATGTAATTGCCCTCATTCAAAAGTCTTTTCCCCCATTTATAGTCTTTTCAATCACAAATTGAAATCTTCTTTTACTTTTGTTTAAAATTCACTTGTATGATTGAAGTTAATCACGTATCAAAATCCTTCGACTTGTCAAAAGCACAACGAAAGGAACTAGCAACAACTGCAAAATCAGTCAAAGCCGTCGACGATGTTTCATTTTCTTGTGAACCAGGAAAAGTACACGGTCTACTTGGAGCAAATGGTGCTGGTAAAACAACCACTCTTCGAATGATTTCAACTATTTTCAAGCCTACTGAAGGTTCAATAATCATCAATGGAATCGATGCCGTAAAAAACCCAAGTGAAGCACGAAAACAAATTGGATTCTTGACAGGATCAGCAGGTCTTTACGCCCGTTTAACTCCCAATGAATTGATTCATTATTTTGGCGGATTGTACGGTGTCGACAAACAAACAATCGATCAACGCAAACAAAAACTCTTTGATTTGCTAGACATGAACGAGTTTCAAAACAAACGAATTGGAAAGTTAAGTACAGGTATGAAACAAAAAGTTTCGATCTGCCGCACAATGATTCACGATCCTCAAGTGGTGATTTTTGATGAACCAACTTCTGGTTTAGATGTGATTACAGCTGAAAACATTATCAAATTGATTCAAAACTGTAAAGACGAAGGTAAAACGGTGATTCTTTCCAGTCATATCATGGGTGAAGTTGAATTGTTATGCGATAATATCACACTCATTCACAAAGGAAAAACCTTGTTCAACGATACCATGTCCGCATTCAAAAATCAAATGCAAGCGCCTAATTTAACGGCAGAGTTCATTCGTATCGTCAACGAAAATAAAACTATTCATTCTCAAGAAGCTTAAATTTTAGAATCATGATATTCCATATATTTAAAAAAGAATTACGCGAAACTTTACGCGACCGAAGAACAGTTATCACGATGATTATTGTTCCAACATTGATTTTCCCTGTCATCATGAATTTATTTGTTTCCATTTCAAGCAAATTTCAAGAAGACCAAATGAGTAAAGAAGTGAGAATTGGCTTGGTTTCTCCCGATAATGGCGCTTTGAAATCAGAAATGATGCACTTACCAAAAGAACTAGGAAAAAGAAAATTCATTGTTTACAAAGATTCGATGAGCCTGATCAAAGCCATTCGCGATAAAAAAGCAGACTTTGGTTATTACCTACCAGTTAGCGCACAAAAGAAATACGATGCCATGGAACAAATCGAAGTGAAAATTTTTCACGATGGAACCGATGTTGGAATGGAAGACCGCGCTGAAAGTTACTTGAGTGTCATTAAAACGAAATGGAAAGCACAGCGTTTCATCAAATTAAAACTCACTGAATCATTGGTAGAACCTATCAAATCAGTTGCATCAAATGTCGCTAGTAATCAAGAAATGATTGGGAAATTAGCGGGTGGATTTTTACCCTACCTATTCATCATCTTTAGTTTTATGGGATGTATGTATCCAGCAATCGACTTGTTTACTGGTGAAAAAGAACGCATGACAATTGAAACATTATTAACTGCTCCAGTTCAACGTTGGAAATTATTGATCGGAAAAATGGGTGTTGTTGTCCTTTCAGGCTTACTCGCAGCAACCTGTAGTTTACTCGGTTTATTCCTTGCCGTTGAAGGATTCCAGCTCGTTAAAGATCCAGAATTATTAAAAGTAATCCATGATATTTTAAGTCCAAGTTTCATCTTCTTAATGTATTTATTGTTGATTCCATTGGTGGTTTTCTTCGCCGGTGTAATGGTTCCATTAGCAATTCGTGCAAAAAGTTTCAAGGAAGCGCAAAGTACAATTGCTCCAATGAATATTTTAGTTGTTTTACCTGCAATGGTTGGATTTTTCCCTGGTATTGAACTGAATGAAATCACTGCAATGATTCCGATTGTAAATATTGTTTTAGCAACAAAAGAACTAATTGCGGGAACTTTAGAATGGTATTTGGTATTCATTTCGTTCGCTGTAATGTTAACTTTAGCTGCAATTGCTGTTACTTTATCGTACCGTAAATTTGAAAGCGAAACAAACGTCATTGCTTAATTTGAAATCCTTTAAGAATGTTTGATCAGTTAAAAAAAGCGGTCGAATCAGAAATTCAGTATATCCAATCAACATTTAATGAGCAGGAAAAACTTCCTGTAAACGAACGTCGAAAATTGGGAATATGTCTTTCACCGATTGAATTTAGGTCGGAGGAATCTACCGCAAACGCAAGTATTTTAACTTTTCGAGCTTCTTATATTATCAATGATTCGAATTTCAAACGAGGCGCAAAAGTTTCATTGAAATTAAATTCGAAAGCCATTGAAGGAAGAGTTGTGGATGTGTACGATTACACCATTCAAATATTCACCGATTCGGAAGAGGAAATCAATTGGAAAGACGAACAAGTTGAAATCAATTTTCAACCAGATGACCGAACGCTAAATTGTATGCGTTTAGGAATTAAATTGTTAGAAGAACATCCTCGAATCCAGCAATTTATACCCGATTTTAATTCTGAATACACCAGTGAAAATCTTGAAATAGAAGGTTTAAACTCCAATCAACAACTTGCAGCTGGTGCAATTTTATCTACTAAAAAAACAGTTTCCATTCAAGGTCCTCCAGGTACTGGGAAAACTTTTTTGCTTTCAAAATCCATTGAACAATTGGTGAAAAATGGAAAGAAAATAATTGTTTCAGCTCCCAGTAATACTGCTGTCGATAATTTAGCTTTTCGAATAAAACTTTTAGGAATTCCCGTTTTACGCGTCGGAAATGAAGAGAAAATTTCTCCTGATTTACTGGACAATACACTTGATGCATGGCTTGAAAAATCAAGTGACGCAAAAGTGCTCGTGAACTTAAAGAAAACCTTACAAAAAGCCAGTCAACTTGCGAATCGGGATATCCGAAATTACACCAAAGAAGCAGCTGATGAAAAACGTGCAGCACGAAAGGAAGTAAGAGAATTGCGCTGTGAAATTAGAACTATTTCACGTAAAAATACGCAGCAATTGATTTCCAGTTTTCAAGTCATCGCTGGAACTCCTGTTGGTTTATTCAATGCTTTATCAAAAGAACATTGCGCGGATGTTGTTGTTTTGGACGAAGCTGGACAATGTTTATTTCCGCTTGCAATTTTAACTGCGAGTTTTGGCGAACGGTTCATTCAATGTGGAGATCCACAACAACTTTCACCAACTGTTTTATCACAACAAGCTGCAAAAGAAGGACTTTCAATGAGTTTACTTGAATTTGCACATCAACAACATCCAGCTTTATTGCTCAACGAACAATACCGAATGGATCAGGCAATTCTAGATTTGGTCAACCCTTATTTTTATTCCAACCAATTGAATTCAGCTTCATTTTTAGCAACTGGAAAAGTTCGATTCATTGATATGGCTGGTTTTGGTGAAGGTGAAACTCAAAATGAACTTGGAAGTACGTATAATTTGGATGAAGTCAAAGCAATTGATTCACTTTTAAAATCGGAACAATTTAATCCTGAAAAAACAGTAATTCTTTCTCCCTATTCTGCTCAAATCACTCAAATTTCTGAGAAATTAGGCACAATATGGCGTGTTTCAACAATTGATTCCATGCAAGGACAAGAGGCTGAAAACATTCTTATTAGTTTAACGCGAAGCAACGAGAATCAAGAAATTGGCTTTTTGAAAGATTACCGTAGAACGAACGTCGCAATTTCTAGAGCTAAAAATGTGTGTTATATTATTGGTGACTCAGCGACTTTGGGTGCAGATAGTTTTTACGGTGAATTGATTCAACAATTGGAAAATGGAGGAAATTACTCCAGTGTTTGGGAATTAGAAATCGACGATTAAAATATAAACTTCAATTTAAACGTTTATTTTTGTTTCATAAATGAAGAATCGTCTAATTTCCTTTTTTAAAAAACCACTTCTTTGGCTTGGGGTAATTTTAGTTTTCCTATTTTACACCATCCATTTTCGAAATCAAGTAAACTTAAGAAGTTTCATTACTTCAGATGCCGAAGGATATTTTGCTTATTTACCTGCTTTTTTCTTACACGATGATCCAAGTTATGCCAAAACAATGGCTGCAAAACAAAGTTATCATCAAGAAAAATTGACATTTTGGTATCCAATTAAAACGAAAAATGGAAAAACAATCAATAAGTGTTTTCCAGGAGTAGCCGTGATGCAAGCTCCTAGTTTTTTAGCTACAACTGCTTTCTTAAAAGTGATTGGAAAACCAACAACTGGCTATTCAAATGCATACCTCATTGCAGCTTTATTGACTGCATTTTTATTCTTACTCATTGGAGTTCATTATTTAACGAAGAGTTTGCAAGTCAACTATTCTAAAAAAGAAGCATGGATTGCTTTTCTAGCTATTTTCTTTGGTACGAATCTGTTTTTCTCGACTTTAAATTATCCGATTTTCTCACACATTCATACTTTTTTCTTGTATGCTTTGTTGTTATATCAATTCCTCTTACTAAAAAATAAGTTGGAATCAAAACGACTGATTTACATCGGAATATTACTTGGATTGATTGCATTAGTTCGACCAACAAACCTAATCATTGTCGCTTTTTTATTGTTCTTTTTCGATTCGTGGAAGGAATTTGTTGCTTTCTTACGATTTATCTTCCTTACCAAAAAATTACACTTTCTGAAATTATTTCTTCCATTTTTCAGTGTGCTATCGATTTGGTTTTTGATGAATTTTTGGCAAACGGGTCATTTCGTTTATTGGTCGTATCAAGGCGAAGGATTCAACTTTACACATCCTCGAATTTGGGAAAGTTGGTTTTCGTACCACATCGGAATTTTCGTACACCATCCTGTTTTACTGGTCGCAATTTTAGGATTATACTTCCTATTTAAAGAAAATAAATTCAAATTCTTTGTTTGGTTAATTTATTTCTTTGGTTTGTCGTGGCTAGTTTCTTCGTGGTGGTGTTGGGACTATGAATCCAGTTTTGGTCACCGTGGATTTTCAGAACACTTTATCATTTTCATATACCCATTGTTGGCACTGATTAAACAGACAACTTTCAAAAAAACGATTTCTGCAGCTTTAATTATTTGCGTTTCTTATACGGGAATGCGTTTTTATCAGCGCGTGACACAAATTTTCAATCACCAGCGATTTACCCCAGAGACCTATTGGAAAAGTTTCTTTGATTTTGACAACTCAGTAACTGATAAATATGTGAATTTAGTTCATCCGCTTCCTTTTGGTCACGTAAAAACAAGCACCACTTTGGCGAGTTATCCAAAAGAATTTAAGTTTGATGAAAACACTGAATTTGGTTTGAATGGTACTTTTAATTTCCCGAAAAACACAAAGGAAAACCGCTTTTTTGTAACAGTCGAATTTGAAAAGAAAATGACTGGCAACGATTGGAAAGACATCTATTTAGTCATCTTTTCACAAAATAAAAAAGATTCGTCGCAGTTCTACTTTTCCCTCCCAGTTTACGAATATTACAAAGAAGCAACTCACAACGATTGGAAAAAAATCACCTGTTATGAAGAAGTTGCAGTCTATCTTTCACCCAAAGACAATGTATTGGTTTATCTCTGGAATCAAAAGAAAAAACGCTTTTCGATTCGCAACATGAAAATCAAAATCGATCAGTATACGACTAATTAATACTTACATTATCTTAATTAGTCAAACCAATTTAAAGTTTTTGTAAAATATTTATATTATGTTTGTTAATTAACCGAGATTTTAACACCACTTTAAAGCACTGATTATCAATATAAAAAAATAGTCAAATGTTAATTATTGAAATTATTATTATTAAATAATATAAATAACATAATCAAATGAAAGAGGCAAAATTTACTCATCATGATTTGAAATTGATAGAACCATCTTTCAATTCTAGTCTTACAGATTTAATTATTGAGTTAGATTTTTTAAGAAAAAAACAACTTGTAGGCTCAACACACCCAAATGTGTTTTTTCAATTAAAACATATTTTCCACACTCTTGAAAGTATTGGATCTGCTAGAATTGAAGGAAACAATACTACAATTGCTGAATATATTGAAACTAAAATTTCTGATAATCAAAAAGTTCCTTCAAGTATAAAGGAAATTCAAAATATTGAAAAAGCAATGGCATTTATAGAGGAAAATGTCAAAGACTATCCAATCAACAGAGTTTTTTTAAGTGAAATGCACAAAATGATAGTCGAAGATTTATTACCTCCACCGGAAGGAGAAGGTGATGGAACTCCTGGGGAATATAGAAAAGTAAATTTAAAAATTAATCAATCAACTCATTTACCTCCAGATTGGTTAAAAGTTGACGACTACATGAACGAACTACTTGATTTTATAAATACTACAGATAGTCCAAAATATGATTTATTAAAAGCTGCAATTGCCCACCACCGATTTGTCTGGATTCACCCATTTGGAAATGGAAATGGAAGAACTGTCAGATTATTTACTTATGCTATGCTTGTAAAAACAGGATTCAATGTAAATGTTGGAAGAATAATAAATCCAACAGCTGTATTTTGCAGTAATAGAAATGATTATTACACAAACCTATCTGAAGCTGATAAAGGCACAAATGAAGGAATTCTTATTTGGACTGAATATGTATTAAAAGGTTTAAAAGAAGAAATTGAAAAAATTGACAGGCTATTAGATTACGATTTTTTACGAAAGGAAATATTAATTCCAACAATTACATATTCTTTAGAACGAAAGTACATTACTGATGTCGAGGCGAAAATTTTAAAAAAAGCGATTGAACTACAAGTCATACAAGCAAATGATGTCAAAGAATTTTTTAAAGGTAAAGCAGATTCAGAAGTTTCTAGACAAATTAGAAAATTAATTGAGAAAAAAATGCTAATTCCTGAAAAAGCTGGGGCAAGAAGTTACATACTTCGATTTGACAATAGTTATTTATTAAGAAGTGTCATAAAATCATTGGGGGAAAAAGGTTTTTTGCCAGTTAGAGATGAATTCTAAATTTTAACGAGTTATTTATATTTATTAGAAAAATTATCTAGTTTATAGATTGTTTAATATATCTTAAAATTGACTTACCTATATGAATTTTTTGATTACTATTTTATCAAATTATTTTTTATTTCTAATCTTTTTGTTTAACTTCATGTTAAATAAAATAAAAATATGCTCGTAAAATCATTCGGAAGTGCCGTTTTTGGCATTGATGCAACAACAATTACAATTGAAGTCAACATCGCAACAGGAGTCAACTTTATTCTCGTTGGTTTACCTGACAAAGCTGTCTTAGAAAGTCAACAACGAATCAAAGCTGCACTCAAAAACAATGGATTTAATTATCCAGGAAAAGAAATAACCATCAACATGGCTCCAGCTGATATTCGGAAAGAAGGATCCACCTTCGATTTATCAATTGCCATGGGAATTTTAGCTGCCAGTGAACAAATAAAAGAGGAAAAACTAGCAGAATACATTCTTTTGGGAGAATTATCCCTCGACGGAAGTTTACAACCCATAAAAGGAATTCTACCCATTGCTATGCAAGCAAAGAAAGAAGGATTCAAAGGTGTGATTCTTCCAGAAGCAAATGCCCTTGAAGCAGCAATTGTAGATGGACTAGAAATTTATGGCTTGAAAAACATTTGTGAGGTCATCGATTTTTTAGATGGTAAAAAAGTATTTGAACCCTGTAAGTTTAATATCCAAGAGGCGTTTGAAAAACAGTTTTCGCTTTCAGATGTGGATTTTAAAGATGTAAAAGGACAAAGTTCCATCAAACGAGCTTTTGAAATAGCAGCAGCTGGTGGACATAACTTATTGTTAATAGGTCCTCCAGGAGCAGGGAAATCGATGCTGGCCAAACGTTTACCGAGTATTCTTCCAACAATGAGTATTGATGAATCTTTAGAAACAACTAAAATACATTCAGTTGCTGGTAAAATTGGAAAAAATGCAGGTTTGGTAACTCAACGTCCATTTCGTAAACCGCATCATACAATTTCAGATGTCGCTCTAGTTGGAGGAGGATCCTATCCACAACCTGGAGAAATTTCTCTTGCTCACAATGGTGTTTTGTTCCTCGATGAATTACCAGAATACAAACGTCAAGTTTTAGAAGTAATGCGACAACCATTGGAAGACCGAACAGTGAGTGTTTGTCGTGCACGTTTTTCAATCGATTATCCTGCTGGTTTTATGCTTATCGCTGCGATGAATCCATGTCCGTGTGGATATTACAATCATCCAGAAAAAGAATGTGTTTGTCCACCTGGAACTGTTCAACGTTACTTGAATAAAATTTCAGGTCCATTACTCGATCGCATAGATTTACATGTGGAAGTGACACCTGTTGGTTTCGATGATTTGGCCTATGATGTTCCGAGTGAATCAAGTCACGAGATCCGTGAACGTGTTATTCGTGCTCGCTTGTTTCAAACTAAACGCTACGAAAACTCTGAAACACATTGCAATGCACAAATGAGTCGCAAAGAACTCATGACTTACTGTGTCATTCAAGAAAATGGAAAGACAATGCTGAAAAATGCGATGGATCGTTTGGGATTATCAGCACGTGCATACGACCGCATCCTCAAAGTTGCACGAACAATCGCTGATTTGGAAGAAAGCCCAAGCATCGAGTTGGTTCATTTATCGGAAGCGATACAATTACGGAATTTGGATCGGGAATCTTGGGCAGGCTAACAATTTCTATGTATTCGGAAAAGCATTTGTAATTAGTACTTCAGAACTTTCTGGTTTTGTTATGTTTTGAAGTACTTTTTCCTTTGAATTAACCAATAAAAAACTATCGCAATAGTGATATGCCAATTCCAAATCGTGGGTCGACATAATCAACAGCTTATTTTTCTCTTTGGCGATTGTTTGAAAAGCTTGTAAAAAATCCTTTTTACGTGGATAATCCAAAAAAGCAGTTGGTTCGTCCAATAAAATAATGGGCGTGTCTTGCACCAATGCACGAACAATACTTACCATTTGGCGTTCACCGTCACTCAGTTCGTGCATCCATTTTCCTTGCAAATGTGAGATTTTGAATTCTTCAATTAATCTATCGATGATCTCAAAATCTGCGTTCTTCAATTGACCGTAAAATCCTGTATGCGGAATTCGTCCTAATTGTAAGTAATCGTAAGCTGTAATTTGACTCGTCAAGAGGAATTTATTGTCTACGAGCGCTACAATTTTCGCACGTTCTTTAGAACTCATCGTAGAAATTGATTGCGAATCGAATTCAACCGAACCTTTCAATTCGCCTGAAATTAATTGTTGGAATAACGTCGACTTCCCTACTCCATTCGCTCCAATTAAGGCAACAAATTGTCCTTTTTCCAAAAAAATGTGTTCAATTGAATACAATTCAACCGCACGTTTTACCACACACTGTTTAAACTGTAGCATTGTTTCGGTTTTTTAGTAATAAGAAAATCACAATTGGTGCACCCAAAAATGAAGTCACCGAATTGATTGGAAGTACGATGTAAGGTTCTGCAATCTTTATGCACAACAAACAAAACAATAACACACTTGCTCCGCCAATTAAGGAATAAATCAACAAGGAAAAATGATTTCCCGTTTTTAAAAACAAGCGAATTAAATTAGGAACGATTAAACCTACGAATCCAATTGGTCCACAAAAAGCAGTGATTAAACCTGAAAGTAAGGCAACTAATAATAGGATTAACCATTGAGTGCGCTGAATGTTGATTCCGAGAGCTTTTGCATGAGATTCACCCAATTGCAAGGCATTCAAAGGTTTGACAAATAAAAACGAGACGAAAACTAAAATCGTGAATGACACTAAAATAAAAGGTAGTTGTTCCAAACCAACGTTTTGCAAGGAACCCATACTCCAAAGCGAAAATGATTTCACGGCACTTCCATCCGCTTGTTGAATCAATATATTAGTAATCGATGAGACAAAACTTCCCATCATTATTCCAACTAAAAGCAACATGACCGTTGATCGTAAACGACTTGCAATGAACAAAATCAATACGCCAAAAATCAAAGCTCCCAAAGCTGCTGAAAAAGTAATACTGAATTCTTTTAAAATTCCTGATAATTCACCTGTTGCCATTAAACTTAACGCGACAAATAAATGTGATCCAGAAGTTAATCCTAAAACTGAAGGTCCTGCCAAAGGATTATTCAATAATGTTTGCAACAACAAACCTGCAACTGCTAAAGAAGCTCCTGCAATCAATGCGATGGTAACTTCAGGTAAACGAAACACTGAAAACAAAGTCCAGGATTCTTCTTTTCCATCGGTAAATGAAAACCAAGATCCAGCACCAATCGGATAAGCCAAATTCAGAAGAACCAAACTTATAAATACGATCAGCAAAAGACTTATTTTGATTTTCACTTTTAATTGATTCGTTTGTAAAAATGTAATTTTTTAGCAGGAAGATGCCCAGCAATTTGAGCGTAATCCTCCAATAACCAATCTGGGTGTAAACTATTCATTTCCCAAAAATAATTCATCGCATGACTGTATGAATATATCTTATTGTTTTGGTAAGCTTTAAACACTTTAAACTTTGAGTTAGTTTGTATCAATTCACTTTTAGATCGTGCATTAGCATCCAACCAGATCGAACAATTCGCTTGATTAACTGCAACTTTTTCCAAACTCAATGAAAGAGAACCTGTACCTTTTTCTTTTTTGTAGAGGTAATCTATTTGTGAATCAGCTAAGATTCTTGCAAGGAAACTTTGTCCCGCTGGAGCATTCCACGTATCACCAAACATTAAACCAACCAATACTTTTGGTTTTGAAACCTTACTTTTTTTCAGTTTCTTTTGAAGCGATAAATAGTTTTTTTCAACTTCACCAAAATAAGAATTCGCCATTTCTTGCTTGTCTAAAAGTGCACCGAAGAACTTAATCCATTCCGCTTTTGCTAAAGGATGTTGTTCGCGCCAATCGTAGTTCGGAATACATGAAACGCCAATTTTTTTCAATTTTTCTTCATTTGGAAAATCTTGACCGAATCCACTGTATATTAACAAATTGATCTTTTTACTCAATAAAAATTCAGCTTGGATATCTGCTTCCGAGCTGAAACAACGCGTTTGTTTTTTCTTTACTTGCTGTTTTATCGTTTTATTGTAAATGTAATTTTCACCCGTTGTTGCGGCAACAGATTGACAAGCATCTAATTCGGCAATCATTCCAATAAAAGAAGTTGAAAAAGCTCCCATTTTTTGAATTGGAACTTCAATTTTCTCTAAATCGCTTGGAATTGACGTGTTCGTTCCTCTTTTTACAAGTGCATATTTTCGCTCAACACCATCTATTTCTGGATTTAAAATCCGTAATTCAAGGAAATCTTTTCTTTCAATTAGCTCAAAATTTTCAGCATATTTAACTGAAGTTTTATTCGTTTCATCCAAATTTTTATCATTTGAAGCACATGAAAAAAAGACGAATATTAGTAAAAAATATAAAAACTTCATCTGTTGATTTTTTTCATTTCGCGTGCGACAATTTGTTGGTTTAACGAGCCTTTTTCCAAGTCTTGAATGATTGCTTGAAAATCAGTTTCATTTCTGTTTTGCGAAAGCTTAAATGCACATTTTAAATCTGAAATTTCAAAACGGAAACCAACTATTTCACTTTTGTAAGCTTGAATCATTTCTTTTGGCCAGTCGCTCATTTGAACTTTATTCTCACGATTGAATTCAAACGAATTAACAACTTCCGATAAATGAGTGTCAAATTCATTTTCATTGAGTTGACTGAAAATACCAGATATTTCAGCTACTTGATAGTTGTACGTTGGAACATTCACATGCGAATAAATGGATGAACTTACATATCCATGTGCACCTAAAACCATACATTTTCCTTTTTTATTTTCAAAAATCGCTTTAGAAAAAGGATTTTGAATAGCTAAATGTCCTTCTAAGAATAATTTATTCGAATCTTCCTTAATCAGAAAAGGCAAATGAACGGAAATGATTTCATCTGTATCAACAAATAAAAAATTCCCAAAAGCATTTTCTTTTAAAAAAGACTTTTGTTCTACTATGTCTATAATTTCAAAAAATGAAGGAATGTACATGTGCCAAAATTAAGGAACAATTGGATGAATTAGGTTTCAAACGACCAACAGACATTCAATTCAAAGCCATCAAACCAATTTTAGATGGCGAAGATGTGTTTGCTATTGCACAGACTGGAACAGGAAAAACGGGTGCTTTTGTTATTCCAATTGTAAACGAAGTATGTCGGAAAACATGGAAACGCAAAGAACCACGTGCAATTGTTATGGCTCCGACACGAGAATTGGCAGAACAAATCACACAAGTGTTTGAACAAATCGCAAAAAAAACGACACTTAACATTTTATGTGTCATGGGTGGAATTACGCAAGACGATCAAATCAATCAATTAAAAAAAGGAGTTGATATTATCATTGCAACGCCAGGACGAGTTTTCGATTTGCGCTCACAAGGATATTTGTCGTTGGATTACATTCAGTTTTTAGTTTTAGATGAAGCTGACCGTATGTTGGATTTGGGTTTTGCAAATGATATCAATGCGATTCATAAATTATCACCTAATAAAAATCGTCAAACACTTTTTTTCTCGGCAACGATTACCAAAAAAATCAAAGCACTAGCTTATGATATCGTTCGAGAAGCGATTCGAATTCAAATTTCTCCCAAAAATCCAGTTTCTAGAAATGTTGCACATGCTTATTTAGCTGTTTCAATGGACGACAAACGCTTCTTTTTGGAGAATATGATCAAAGAATATGAGGACTATAAATTCGTTGTATTTGTTCGAACGAAAGTTAGATGTGAACGTGTTGTTGCTGCTATGGAACGCGTTGGAATCCATTCTGAGGCATTGCATGGTGGAAAAGAACAAGTAGATCGTTTTGCAATTTTAGAACGTTTTCGCAACAATGAAAACAAAATATTAATCACAACTGATGTTGCAGCTCGTGGGATTGATATTCCTAATGTTGATGTAGTAATTAATTATGATTTACCTGATCAAGAAGAGCAATATGTTCACCGAGTAGGTCGAACAGGTCGTGGAGATAAAGATGGACAGGCAATTTCATTTTGCTCACCTGAAGAAAAACCATTATTGGAAGCTATTGAAACCTACATTGGTTATCCAGTAGAACAATTGGAAATTCATGAAGACGATTACAAAACGATCCTTCGCGATTCTGAAGATTTATCCTACAACTGGAAAAAACTTTTGGACGAAGCGAATGAGGAAGATGGAACGAAGGATTCTTGGTAAGAAATTATTTAAATCAGTACTAAAACAAGAGGCGTCTACAACTACTTGCAGACGCCTCTTGGATTTTGAAAAACTAACCTAAACTACCTAACTTTAATAAACCTAAACTACATGTTGATTTAGTTTTTTTTCGGTTGATTTTGAAAAAGTGAATGTGTGAGTGTGTTTTATTTAATGAGAGAACCTCTACTTCTGTTCTATTTTTGCTTGACTAAGGCCAATCTTTGAATCGTATTCAATTCTTTATCCATTTCGTATTGATACTTTAGAATCACTGTTAAACCAGTCTCTTCATCGTAAACAGTAACTTGAGTTGTTTCTTTTCTCAAATGTTCAAACTTGCGCACATCAAATAATGCTTTTTGAGAAGATAAAACCATTTGATCTGGAGAAAAAGTGTACGAAGAAGAAAGTACATAATTCATTTTTGATAATCTTTCTGGTGTTGTTTCCAACTTCCCGATTTGATTTTCATCATACGATTCAGTTAAAATTCTTTTCGTGACATTTGCACAATCTTGGAACGATTCAACATAAACAGCTCCTTGAGCAAAAGTTGAAAGTGTAAATACACAACCAACATAATGAAGTAATAGTGTTTTCATAGCAAAGCGTGTTAAATGTGTTCAAAAGAAAGATTTGTTTTTCCTTTTTCTCAATTTAGCTATATCTCAGGAGATTAAAAACACATTTCGACGAGACACTATGTTTGCATAAGTTCTGAAACTGAACAAAATTGGGAAGCTAAATTTTAGTTTTTTTGAACCTTAATCGACAATAAATAAACCTTAGTAAGATAAAACTATTTGATTTATTCGTTCAATTATGTGATTCATCGAAAGTTGATGAAAACCAACATTTTAAATTCGACCAAAAGGACTTATTTAAAGATGAACATTATTTCTTATCTAGAAAATAGTCAATTCAAATTGTTTTAGAAATAAAAAAAGGAGCGTTCAAACTTAACGCTCCTTTCTACCTTTCGGTAAGATATTTGACTATTAAACTTTAAAATAAACATATTACTAGTTGATTTAGGACAAAATTAAGTTGACTCGTGATTTAAAATTAGTTTAATTGGCGAGTGAACCATTTTAATATACTTAATAAAGTAAAACTTATTTACTTCAAAAGTTAGTCTCATTATTTAAGGCTCTTTAAAATGTTTTTTAGATTTAAATGATTTAATAAAATTTTCATTAGTTTTTTAGTAATAGTGAATTATAACATAAAGTAGTTTAAATAGTGAAATTATATTTGAATTTATAATTCAAAGTACTATATAAGATTTTTTTTTAGACGAACAATTTTCTTAATAAGAAAATGAAAGCCAGTAAAATAAGGAGTTTAAGAGATATTGAAAAAATATCATTTATCGATAATAAACTATCATTTAACTTACTTAATTATTCATCCAACTTGAAAATTCATAGTCCAATCGAAATTTATTTTAAAGCGAATTTAAATTTCGACTAAACTACTGATTTACAAGATGTACTTATTTATTATGTAGCGTTTCACAATAATGTTTAAACACTTTATATTAACCTCAGTTCGATTATAAATTCTTATCAGATCGCCTATAAATGCTCAGATTTGAGGCGAAAACATGATGGATTGGCGAGCCAATTCGAATGTTTTTAACGAAAAAGATGAGATTTTATAGGTGAAAACACTTTTTT
>JBKDZA010000092.1:0-1089 GCA_046308455.1 Fluviicola sp. | reverse complement strand
CGCTTGATTATTGACGGAGGTTTTACGCGCTTGTGTGTGAATTGGGACAATGCTGGAACGGATCGCTACATAAAAAACGCATCTGCATGGCTCGCAAATGTGGAACGATTCGGAAAAGAAGTCAGCGAATTAGCGAAATAATTTACAAATGCTGTAAAACTATTTTCACATCTTCTGGTGAATCGATGTTTGGTGTTTCTATTTCAGTTTCAACTACGTGAATCGAATATCCATTGTACAACCAACGCAATTGTTCCAGGGATTCGATTTTTTCTAATTGTGTAATAGAAAGTTGTGTGATTTCTTGTAAAACAGAAGTTCGGTAAGCATACAATCCAATGTGTCGTAAAAAGGGATATTCTTCCAAAGGATTTCCTTTTGCATTTACTGCATTTGGAATTGGACTACGTGAAAAATAAAGTGCTTTGTTGTGTTTATCCACCACCAATTTTATGCGATTCGGATTGGCAATGTCTTCAGCTGTAATTTTACGAGAAGCAAGAGTGGCAATTTGTACATCTGGATTTTCGAAAGCTTGTAATAACTGATCCAATTGTCGTGCGTCCACCAAAGGTTCGTCTCCTTGAATATTTATGACTACATCAAATTGCTCATTTAATTTCGAAACAACTTCTGCACAGCGATCAGTCCCTGTTGTATGTGAATCGAAAGTCATCATCGCTTTTCCACCAACTGCCTCGACAGAAGAAGCAATACGTTCATCATCCGTAGCGACATAAATCTCAGTCAACAAAGAAGATTTACTTGCTCCTTCATAAACGCGTTGAATCATGGTTTTTCCTTTTAAATCAATCAAAGGTTTACCTGGAAAACGACTAGATCCATATCGAGCTGGAATGATACCGAGTATGCGCATAGTTTTTTTGTCAAAAGTACATAAGAATGATAAAATAACAAGATAGGGGAGTAAAGTAGTCGATATTAGGGTTTTTGTCTTAAACGCAATTAATTGGACACGATTTTTAATTTATACCTCCCATTTTGAATCAATTTTTACACCTATTGATTCAAGGAATTTTTTCGGAGATCTATAATTTAATCCTCCATGAATTCTTTCGAAGTTATAGA
>JBKDZA010000091.1:0-8510 GCA_046308455.1 Fluviicola sp. | reverse complement strand
ATTATCAAAACCTTCCTGAAATAGCGCCACAATCCACTTACCAACATTTTATTTATGCGGGAGATTTTCAACTAACAGATGAAGTTGGGAAAGTGAAAATTCGTCTAGATTGGACCAATTCGAAAGGGAAAAATTCGGTAAGAAGATACGTTGAACATCAATAAAGCTGTTAAACTTTATTAATTCAACAGTCTCTCTGCATTCACAATTCTAAATTCTAAATTGGTTAGAAGATACGTTGAACACCAATAATGCTGTTAAACTTTATTAATTGAATTAACTCTCTTCATTCTGCATTCAAAATTCTAAATTAGATAGTATATCTTTGTAGTGTGAAAATCAGTGTGTTCATATTCGTTTTAATTCTTTCATTCCCAAGTTTTTCTCAAAAAGACTCTTCGGGATACCAATTACTTTGGGAAATAAAATCTAAGAAAACGAATAAGGTCAGTTATCTGTTTGGAAGCATGCACTCAAACGATCCACGCTTGTTTAATTTTCCGGATTCCTTGTATACTGCTTTTCGTAAAGCTGAAGTTGTTGCTCTGGAAACAGATGTAACTTCACTGTATGACATTTATGATGTGCGGCTGAACTTAAGCACATTGGAACTTTTTTCCAAAAAGAAACAATTGATAGGTTCTAAAAATGCCACGCAAACTATTTATGGTTCTGAAGATGGACGACCACAGTTTTTAGACGCCTATTTTCAGCAAATTGGATTTTGTGGGGGAAAACAATTTTTTCCACTTGAAACTGTCAACCAGCAGATACAAGTAAGTGAGAAAATGGAAGATCTTTCTACGCGCGCAACAATCAATAATTTATTTTACAGTAAAGAAGTATTTACTCAAACCTATTTACAAGGAAACATTTCTGCCTTGAATCAGATGTTAAAAGCTCAATTACGCGGAATGCCCGGTGCTTACGAAAGTTTGATAACAGAGAGAAATAAAAATATGGCGTTGAAACTCGATAGTTTAATGTTGTGTTCTTCGGTTTTTTGTGTGATTGGCTCGGGACATTTATATGGAAACGACGGCGTAATTCAATTATTGAAAAGTAAAGGTTACCGTGTTCGTTCAATTTCAGCTACATTTTCAGAGAATTGCATCGACGACAAAAACCAAATTAAGTCTTGGAATAAAATGACTTATTCCGATTCTAGTTTACATTTCTCTATTAACATTCCAGGAAAAGCCACTGTAGAAAAAACCACTAAAGATTACCATTTATTGTTTCAAGAATTAGGTCAAGGAAATACCTTTGCATTGGATGTGCTTCCGACAAATGATCGTAATATTGAAGAACTCGCTTCCATTTTTATCAAAACAGATTACACGTCAATAACAATTGGAAAAACAGTATCCGGAATCGATTACATTGAAGGTCTTGTTTTGGACGAATTGTTCGGCTATCAATGGAAACGCATTTTGATTTATAAGAATTTTCAATACGAATTAACGTGTTATGGAGGAAATAAATTCATGCACTCTAATCGTCCAAGTATTTATTTTGACCGCTTAAAGTTGAACTAAAATTTCTACTTGGTTAATATCTTTTCCGCAAAAATCAACTGTTTATTTCGGTAAAATTATTTTATTTGTCTTAAATCGTAAAATAGACATGGAAAATTTGATACAGCGAAAACTCATTTCAAGCATTCAACAAAAACTTTCAGAATCTAAATTACTCGTTCTCAGAGGTCCAAAATTTGTTGGAAAAGAAACACTTTTACGAGAATGTATCAATTTTCAACTCCACGAACAGATTCAATTTATAGATTTATCAGACAAGAAAAACAGAAAACGTTTTCAACATTTTGAACAATTTGCGAGTTACTTGGCAACGAAACGCGTTTTAATAATCAAAGAAGCACAACATCTAAGTTTTTTACAACAACTAATCGACCATTGTTTGAGTAGTGAAACTATTGACAACCTTGTATTGACTTGTTCATTTGAACCGCCTCTTCAAGAAGAAATGTGGGAAGCAATTCGATTAAATGGATTTGAGTTGCTCGTTTCTCCTTTGTCATATGTTGAAAGTGCGGAACATTTTGGCCTTGCGAATGAAGACAAAGCAATAGAACAACGATTAATTTTTGGTTATTATCCAAAAGTGGTGATGGATCCAAACAATGCTGAAAACCATGTCATTGAAATCATTGAAGATGCAATTGGAACCAATCTAACAGCGAATGAACGCATCAATAAAAAAGAGCAGTTACTGAAAATCTTGCGTTACTTATCCTGGAACATTGGAAAAGTAATTTCTTTCAATGAATTAGGTAAACATGTGGGCGTTGACAATGAAACTGCTGAACGTTATGTGAAACTATTTGAAAAAGCGGGTTTATTGTATTTACTTCCAAGTTATTCATCAGATAAACGTTACGAATTGAAAAAAAGTCACGTGGTTTATTTTGCTGATAATGGTATTCGCAATGGTTTAATTCGCTCTTTTCAAGCATTTGATTTTCGAATTGATCAACAAGAATTATGGAAAAACTGGGTGATTGCTGAACGCATGAAAGCACTTAAAAATTCAGATAAAGAAATAAAATCGTACTTTTGGAACACCCATACGAAACAAGAAATCGACCTCATCGAAGTGGAATCCAATCAACTAACTGGCTACAAAATCTACTGGGACAAGAAAAATAAACTGAAAATTCCGAGTTTGTTTCAATCGTATTACCCTACTTGCAAAGTGAGTGGAATCAATCGATCAACGTTTTGGAATTTTATTAGATAAGAACTTTAAAAAATAATATGAAAACAAAAGAAGAAATAGTAAACAACTGGTTACCAAGATATACTGGTGAAGAATTAGAAAACTTTGGAAAATACATTTTACTGTGTAATTTCCACAATTATGTTGAGACATTTGCAGAAATGTTCAAAGTTCCAGTAATTGGAAAAAACAAACCCATGCAATGTGCAACAGCAAACGGAATTACGATCATTAATTTCGGTATGGGTAGTGCGTCTGCAGCAACGTGTATGGATTTATTGTCGGCGATTAAACCAAAAGCAGTTTTGTTTTTAGGTAAATGTGGTGGACTAAAAAAGAAAAGTGAAGTAGGAGATTTTGTGTTACCAATTGCTGCGATTCGCGGAGAAGGAACAAGTAACGATTATTTCCCTGCTGAAGTTCCAGCTTTACCAGCCTTTGCATTACAAAAAGCGATATCAACGACAATTCGTGATGCAGGATTTGATTACTGGACAGGAACGTGTTACACAACTAACAGAAGAGTTTGGGAACACGATGAAAACTTCAAGAATTATTTGAGTTCTATCCGTGCGATGGCAATTGACATGGAAACAGCAACCATTTTCACAGTCGGTTTTGCAAACAAAATTCCAACTGGAGCTTTATTGTTAGTGAGCGATCAGCCAATGACACCTGAAGGAGTGAAAACTTCAGAAAGCGACTCAAAAGTTACTACAAATTACGTAAATTCACATTTAACAATCGGAATTGATTCATTGAAACAATTGATCAATAATGGAAATACAGTTCGTCACTTACGCTTTGATTAATGGAAAGAAAAGAACACTGGGAAACTGTTTTCTCAACAAAACAACCACATGAAGTAAGTTGGACACAAGCAATTCCAACAACTTCTTTGGATTTAATTGCTTCATGTGAACTTACGAAAGATGCGGAAATCATTGATATTGGTGGTGGTGACAGCAATTTAGTGGATCATCTTTTGGCTTTAGGATATAAAAACATAAGTGTTTTAGACATTTCTTCTCATGCTATTGACCGTGCAAAAAAACGTTTGGGCGAAAAAGCAGAATTAGTAACATGGATTGTGAGTGATATTGTTGATTTCAAGCCAACAAAAAAATATGACCTTTGGCATGATCGTGCAGCATTTCATTTTCTAACAGAAAAAAGTCAAATTCAAGCATATCAAAATTTGATCAATGAACATGTTAAAGAAAATTTAATCATTGGAACTTTTTCAGAAAACGGACCAAAAAAATGCAGTGGTTTAGATATCTGTCAATACAATTCCGCATCATTAAATGAATTATTTCAATTAAATTTTACTCCGATTACAACATTCACGGAAGATCACATAACACCTTTTGAAACCACACAAAATTTTGTGTTTTCTAGTTTTAAAAGAAAATAGTTTCTCATTTGTAACAGTAAGAATTTCATAATTTTAAGTTGAAAACTTTTGTTTTTTAACAGATTTTAGTAACTTGGCTTTCAAATTATAAAACTTATGAAACAAAAACTACTTTCGATTGGGGCAATCCTAGTCCTCTCTGCATGTAGTGTTTTCGCTCAAGAATCGAAATTATGGAAAAGTGATTGGAAAGCAATTGCTGAATCAGAAATTCCGACTGGAGGAACACGTTACATCAAACCCACAAAGTACCAAACATTCGAATTAAACCTCGAATCAATGGCTTCAAAACTAGCGCAAGTAAAGCGTTTAGATCATCCAAATTACATTCCAATTACAGTTCAAATTCCTCGTCCAGATGGAACTTTGGCTACGTTTGAAGTGTTTGAAAATGAAACAATGTCAATTGGATTGGCAGAAAAGTTTCCTGAAATCCGTGCTTTTGATGGTAAATCATTGGATGGAACAGGAGAAATTGCGAAGTTTGACTTGACTCCTCAAGGATTTCACGCAATGATTATGGTTCCTGGTGCTTCAACAATTTTCTTAGATCCGTATACACATTTAAGTGGTGATTTAACACATTACATTGTTTATGATCGTGCACACTTTGAAAGCTCTGATGAATTTGAATGTCATTTTGAAAATCCAGCTTTGACAGAAGTGAAAGAAGGAAATGAAGTAACACCCGTTAAAAGTTTAGGTAACTGTACAAGAAGAACGTACCGTTTAGCTTTAAATGCAACTGGTGAGTATACAACTTTTCACGGTGGAACAGTACCTTTAGCTCAAGCAGCTCAAGTAACAACAATGAACCGTGTGAACGGTGTTTACATGCGTGATGTTGCTGTTACAATGACAATTGTAGCAAACAACAACTTATTGATTTATACAAATGCTGGAACAGATCCATTTACAAATGGTAATCCTGGTACAATGATTACACAATCACAAAACAATTGTACAACAGTAATTGGATCAGCAAACTATGATATTGGACACGTTTTCGGTACAAACTCTGGTGGTTTGGCTGGTTTAGGAGTGGTTTGTAATAATTCTAACAAAGGACGCGGTGTTACAGGTTCTGGAGCTCCAGTTGGGGATCCTTTTGATATTGATTATGTAGCTCACGAAATGGGACATCAATTTTCTGGAAACCACACTTTCTCTGGTTCTACTGGGTCATGTGGTGGAAATGGAAATGCTGGTACTGCTGTTGAACCAGGTTCTGGATCTTCAATAATGGCGTATGCTGGAATTTGTGCACCAAACAATGTTCAACCAAATTCAGACGATCATTTTGTCTTTGCATCAATGGTAGAAATCCACACATTTTTAGCTGGTGGAGGAAACTCTTGTGCTGTATCTACAGTTATTCCAGGACAATCAGCTCCAACAGTTACAATTGCTGGTGGATCTTATAGCATTCCTATTAGTACTCCATTTGCTTTAACAGCTTCTGCAACAGATCCAGATGGTGACGTATTAACATATTGTTGGGAACAAAACAACGCAACACTTGGTGTAAATGTTCCAACAGCTACTCAAACTGCGGGACCGAACTTCCGTTCGCGAACTCCAAGTACAAATCCAACACGTTATTTCCCTTCAATCGCTTCTTTATCAGGTGGAGCTGCAAGTCCTTACGAAGTATTGCCTTCAGTGGCTCGTACAATGACATTCAAATGTTTGGTACGTGACAATGAATTAGGAGGAGGATGTAATGACGAAGAAACTGTAACAATGACAACGGTTGCTTCTGCAGGTCCATTCGTTGTAACTTTCCCAACTGCAACGGGAGTTTCAGTAGCAGGAAATAGTTCAATGACAGTTACTTGGTCAGTTAACAATACAAACATAGCTCCAGTATCATGTGCGAATGCAGATATTTTTGTTTCTACAAATGGAGGAACAACATGGACACTTGTTGGTAACGATGTTCCAAATGACGGTTCAGAAGTAATCACAGTTCCAAACGTAGCTTCAACGCAAGCTTTAGTAATGGTAATGTGTGCGAATGGTACTTTCTTCGATGTATCAAACAATGTATTTACAATTACTGCTGCAACAAATGATTATTCATTGTCTTTGATTACAAACTCTATTTCTTCTTGCCAAGGAACAGATGCAACATTCAACGTAACAGTAGGACAAATTGGAACATTCTCTACTCCAGTTGTTTTATCTACAACAGGTTTACCAGGTGGTGCTGTAGCTTCTTTCTCTCCAGGAACAGTTACACCGGCAGGTTCATCTGTATTGACAATTACTACAGGTGCCGTTCCTCCAGGAACATATCCGTTCACTATTAACGGAAACGCTGCAGGTAACTTAAAACAAGTTTCTGCAACTTTATCTGTTTCTAATTCTACTATCAGTCCTTCTTCATTAACAGCTCCTGCTGACAATTCAATTGATCAAGCGGTTGCAACAAATTTAACTTGGACAAATGCTGGTGCTGGATTATTATATACAGTTGACATTGCAACTGACGCAGGTTTTGCAACAATCGTTGAAACAGCGACAGGAATTACAGCAACAAACTACACTGCAACATTATTGGCTCCAGCAACACAATATTTCTGGAGAGTAAGTACATATAACTCTTGTACTTCACCAGTTGCTTCTGGAACTTTTGATTTTACTACTGCATCTTGTCAGAATTATGCTTATTCGGGTGCACCAGTTATTATTTCTAGTTCTGGAACTCCAACAATTACTTCTACAATCAACATAACTGATTTCGGTACAATTAATGATTTGAATGTAGCTGATTTAGCTGGAACACATACTTGGGTAAATGATTTAAGTGCAACTTTAACAAGTCCAACAGGAACTGTAGTTACATTGTGGGCAAATATTTGCTCCCCTTCAACAGCAGTTGCTGGATTTGATTTAAAATTTGATGATGAAGCTGCTTCTGCTACACTTCCATGTCCTCCAACAGATGGTTTATATTACCAATCTTCACAAGCATTAAGTGCTTTTGACGGTGAAGAAATGAATGGAACGTGGACGTTGACAATGTCAGATGCCTTTAATCAAGACGGTGGTCAATTAGATTCTTGGGCATTAAATGTATGTTTTACACCATCAACTCCTTGTACAAATCCAACAACTCCAACATTATCAGGAACAACAGCAATTTGTGCTGGTGGAAACACGACATTATCAGTTGCAACTGGAACATTAAATGATGCAACAGACTGGCAATGGTATTCTGGTTCTTGTGGAGGAACAAGCGTTGGTTCAGGAACAACTTTCAACGCTACTGCTGCAGGTACTTACTTTGTTCGTGGTGAAGGTGGATGTGTAACTCCAGGAACTTGTGCGTCTATCACAGTTACTCAAACTAACGTGAACAACGCAACAACAACTTCTGGTTCAACAATCACAGCAACTCAAACAGGTGCAACATACCAATGGGTTACTTGTCCTGCATTAACTCCAATCTCTGGTGCTACAAGTCAATCATTTACAGCAACTGCAAACGGACAATATGCCGTTAATGTTACTGTTTCTGGATGTACTTCTACAAGTGCTTGTGTAACAATTGCTGGTGTTGGTTTGGATGAGAACGTAATGAACGCTTCTTTATTCCCGAATCCAACTTCTGGAACTGTAACAGTTCAATTCGCAAATGAATTGAATTTAGAGACAATCATTGTTACTGATGTTACTGGACGTATTATCCGTTCAAGTCAAAACATTACAACTCAAAATTATGAAGTTGATTTGACTCACGAAGCAAAAGGAATTTACTATGTAAACTTCGCTGCTAAGGGAACAGAACAAACTTTGAGAATTATTAAAAACTAATTCAAACAATACAAAAGAAACCCTGGTGATTCATTTCACTGGGGTTTTTTAATTTTAAGTATAAGGATATGAATGAAATTATCGATGATTTAGATTTAACTGTTAAAAATCAAAGTAACCGAAACGCGTTTTTAATTATCTTTTCTATTATTTACAGCATATCAAACTTCATCGCTTGTTTCTTTGCATTTGTACAAATTCGTTCTATTGTAATTTCAGTCTTTATTCTTGCTGCTTTTGCTATAGTCGAAATCATCGTTTCATTATCAACCTCAGTTCGATTCTAAATTCACCTCAGAATTTATTTTAAAAAGTTAGTTTGGAGTTTAATTTTTGAGGAATAGCGGGCTATTTCGATTAAAATTAACGAACAAAATGATTTTTAAAATAAATAGCCTTACTCTTTATAATGTAAAATCACCTATAAAATCTCATCTTTTTCGTTAAAAACATTCGAATTGGCCCGCCAATCCATCATGCTTTCGTCTCAAATCTGAGCATTTATAGGCGATCTGATAAGAATTTATAATCGAACTGA
>JBKDZA010000090.1:0-5761 GCA_046308455.1 Fluviicola sp. | reverse complement strand
CCCTTAAAATTTTGTCACTCATTGAGTGTGTAGATCATTGTCGGATAAAAGTATTGATTAAAAATATAACTAATAAGAGTGATCCCGATTGGATTCGAACCAATGGCCTACTGCTTAGAAGGCAGTTGCTCTATCCAGCTGAGCTACGGGGCCAATTATTTTTAGTAATTGAATTATTTAATCTATTTCCCGACTTAACTCGTTTGTTAAGTTGCTCTATCCTTCTGATTCCTATCGGGATGAGCTACGGGCTTTTTTTTAATTTTAAACAAGTTTCAAATTAAAAATCAAAAAAAGAATAAAAAAAAAGGGGGATGATTGCTCATCCCCCTTATGTCGGGGCGGCAGGATTCGAACCTGCGACCTCCTGGTCCCAAACCAGGCGCGATGACCGGACTACGCTACGCCCCGTACTAGGCTTTTTTATTTCAATTTTTTCTCCGCTTATCGTTCTAAGCGGGTGCAAAGATAGTCATTTATTCAACTTAAACAAGTTTTGTCTAAAATAAATTAATCTTTTAAGCGGTGGGAGCGAGATTAGCTACGCTGGTCTACACTCCGTTCCGGCACGAACTCTGCGAGTTCTCATCTCGCAGACCTTCATTACATTGCGGTGGGAGCGAGATTCGAACTCGCGGTACCGTTACCAGTACGACAGTTTAGCAAACTGTTGGTTTAAGCCTCTCACCCATCCCACCATTGTCCAAAGAACTGGGCGCAAAAATAAACATTCAATTGAATTTATCACTAATTTTTCTCAGTTTTTTTGATTTTTTTATTTCAAAAATCGATTATTTACTGAATCTCAATGAAATATATTCCAACTAATCTAAAATCAACTGTTTTAATTCTTCCCTTTGTTTCTTTAAATCCTTAAAAACCTGTTCTTTTTTCTTCGCAAATGAAGTAAAATGACGCTTACCAAAAACTAATTGAGCATATTCCATGTAGAAATGTGCGAAAACTCCAGAAAGAGGTAAACTAATTAAATAACATACTAATTGATACCATTTAACATCAAAGATTTGATAAAACAACACTCCAAATCCTGCATAAAAAAGTGGATAAAGAAACAATCCCAGTAAAACTGCTATTGGAGCATGATACTCTACTTCTTTTGTCAATCTGGGTAATGAAAACGCAATCAATCTATATTGAATAACATGATGTAAAAAACCATACGTGAAAATTGGAATCGTCAACAATAAAAATAAAAATGATTGAATGGATTGTCGCACAAACATACTTCTACGAAAGGTGCGATCTAAAAAATCCGCTTGAATTGAATTTGCATTTAAATCCTCTTTCAATTTTGTGATTCGTTTTTGAACTTCTCCCAATTTCCATGGCTCAGTTAACTTTAGTGCATCTAATTTATCACTCAACTCACGCATTAATGATATAGATGAACTCGCTTTCTCCATTCTATTTGAATACCTTGTATCAAACAATTCAGTTAACTCCTCCACCATTTTCTCTTTATGAGAATCATCCAAGTTCACAAATACACGTGATAATCCAATTCTAAATTGCTCTGTTACTAATTTTGAAGTCTCGATTGGTTCTTTTTCATAGTTTTCCCAATATTTATCCAAATCAATTGGAGTTCCAACATCAATCAACACTCGTCCTCGATAGGAATCACCATCTAAATAATTCAATCCAACTGGTACAACTTTTAAAGAAATTTTACCTTGAGAGCGTTTTTCAGCTTCTAATCCAATTCTTGCAGTTCCTGTTTTTAATTCACGTAATTGTCTCTCTAAATAACTCGTTCCTTCAGGAAAAACAACTAATAATCCACCTTCTTCCAATAAACGATAACATGCTTCAAATGAATCTTTGTTATTCACACCACTTATTGCTCCATCGGATTTACGATTGACTGGAATCATTCCTAATGATCCAAGAATTTTTCTTTTAAATGGACTTGAGAAAAATGTAGCTTTTGCCATAAAAAACACACGTCTTTTATGAATAAAACCCATTAACCAAGCATCCATCAATGTGTTTGGGTGATTTGCTATTACAATACAAGGACCTGAATCAACTAAATTGTGGTTATTCTTTATTTTTACTTCTTTGTAATAAAAACGAATACCAATTGATACGGTAAATCGCAAGAATTTATATAACATAGTTAGGTTATTTGTTTATAAAGTCTCTTTGATGTAGTTGTATTGAATTCTAACTAGTTGAAATTTGTCGTATTTAGTTCCAGGAGTGAATTTTAATTTTTTTGATGCATTCACCGCATACATTTGGAATGGAGTACTTTTAACAGTAGTACCTTCTTGAATAATTTTCGTTCCAGTCACTTTTCCTTCCCAATCAATTGAAACTTCAACAATTAATTTACCTTCAACTTTACCTTTGATTGAGAAATTTGGATTTTCAGTAACACAAACACGTCCTGCATCAACAGCAGAACCAGATAATACTTGCGCCGAAATAGTAGAAGAAATAAAAATAGAAATAAGGATAAATAATGTTTTCATTTGCCAGTTTTAGTTTTGTTTTAGTTTTGTTTTAGTTTTTGTCACTAGTTTTTGTCACTAGTTTTTGGTTTAATTGAATTACAACTAATTCAATTCTGAAAATTACGAAATTTCAGCCCAATTTGGTTTATCTGTTAATCGTTTTATTAACGTAGTTTTAAACCATTCATGTTCATTTCTTTCTAATCGTGGATCTTCTTTCAAAATTGAACGTGCAATATCGCGCGCCATTGCAACCAATTGTCCATCTTTAGATAAATCTGCAATCTTTAAATCAATTGTTCCACTTTGCTGTGTTCCCATTATATCTCCAGGTCCACGAAGTTCTAAATCAACTTCAGCTATTTCAAATCCATCTGTTGTTCGAACCATTGTTGAAACGCGTTTTTTCGAATCATTTGACAATTTTTCTCCAGTCATTAAAATACAATAGGATTTTTCAGCCCCACGTCCTACTCTACCTCTTAATTGATGTAATTGAGATAAGCCAAATCGCTCCGAACTTTCAATGATCATGACTGATGCGTTTGGAACATTTACTCCAACTTCGATTACAGTTGTAGCTACCATGATTTGAGTTTCATTGCGAATAAAACGCTGCATTTCGTATTCTTTGTCTTCAGCTTTCATTCGACCATTCACAATACTAACCGCATAGTGAGGCAGCGGAAAAGTCTTTGAAATCGCTGTAAATCCATCCATCAAATTTGCATAATCCATACTTTCGGACTCTTCAATTAATGGATAAACGATATAGATTTGACGACCTAATTCAATTTCCTTTTTAATGAATCCAAATAGTTTAAGTCGATCCTTTTCTGTATAATGTAAGGTTGAAATCGGTTTACGTCCTGGTGGCAATTCATCAATAACGGAAACATCTAAATCACCGTAAAAAGTCATTGCTAAAGTCCGTGGAATTGGCGTTGCAGTCATTACAAGTACATGTGGCGGAATTACATTTTTCTTCCAAAGTCTCGCTCTTTGTGCAACTCCAAAGCGATGCTGTTCATCAATTACAACAATTCCCAAGTTTTTAAACTGTACGATATCTTCTAAAAGAGCGTGTGTTCCAACAAGAATATGAATTTCTCCCAACAACAAATCCGTGTGGATTGTTCTTCTAGCTTTTGTTTTAGAGGACCCAGTTAACAACTCAACGCGAACGGGAGTATCTTTCAACAGTTCTTTCAAACCAATGTAATGTTGATTGGCTAAAATCTCTGTTGGAGCCATTAATGCTCCTTGTAGACCCGAGTCAATTCCCATTAACAGAGTTAATAAAGCAACAACAGTTTTCCCACTTCCAACATCTCCTTGCAACAAGCGATTCATTTGATGTCCTGAACCAAGATCTTTTCGAATCTCTTTGATTACTTTTTTCTGAGCATTTGTTAAATCGAAGGGTAAATGATTGTTGTAGAAGTTGATAAACGATTCTCCTATTTCGGAGATTTTATGTCCGGCAGTTTTATTTAAACTGATTGCTCTTCGCAGTAGTAATTCGAGTTGCAGCACAAGTAATTCTTCCAATTTAAAACGGTATCTCGCTTTACTTGCTAATTCAACTTGATCAGGTTGATGAATAGAAACGAGCGCTGTTTTACGATCTAAAAGACGGTAATTGTCCATCAAATAATCTGGCAAATTCTCAGTTAGCGGATGATTTTTAAATAATTCTATGCAAGTAGCTACAATTTTCTGAATCCCTTTTGAGTTCAGACCTACATTAGTCAATTTTTCCGTAGTTGAATAAACAGCTTGCCAACCAATTTGAGAATCGATTTCATTGAAAGGAGTGATTTCAGGATGAGAAATCGAAACTTTAGCGCCATAACGTTTGGGTTTACCAAAAACTTGAAACGTTTGACTTTTATCGGTTAATTTTGGTAATAAATACTGATAACCTTGATACCAAATTAGGTCAATTATTCCTGATTCATCTACAAATTGAATGATGAGACGACTTTTTTTACCGATTTTTTGTTCTTGAACAGCATGGATTTTACCTTTTAACTGAACCAATTGTTCCGATTGGATTGCTTCAGCTATTGATTGGTACTGTGTTCGATCAATGTAACGAAATGGAAAGTGATTTAATAATTGGTGGTAAGTATAGATTCCGAGTTCAGATTGTAACAATTTAGCCCTTTGTGGGCCAACACCTTTTAGGTATTCAATTGGAGTATTTAAGAAATCGGACACTGAACAAATATACTAAGCTCAATTTGATTTCAGAAAAGTTTTAGAAAAAAACATGAATGACACCGTGGTAAATAATAAAACCCAGACGGGTGTCTGGGTTCTACTCACTAATCAACCTAACCTAACCACTTAAATCAGTGCAAAGATATGGAAAATTTTCCAATTATCTAAATTTTAAGCAGTTGAATTTATATATTTTAGCGCTAAATCGTTTTACTAAATGTTGAATGGTTAAAATCTTTCGATTACTTCAAGAAACTAACACTAAAATTTTAGCTAATCCTATTTAAAATGCGTTAAATATTAAATGAATTGTTAGTTTTCACAAATATTTAACGCGTTTATCTTTACTTTTTATAGGCTTTTAGACCATCTTCCAACCATTTCTTAAAGTCATCAGGATTTCTATGAGTTTCATATGATGCAGGACCAATAGGAATTTGTTTCCCTTCTTTTCCAATCATTACATAATACGGTTGTGCTGATATATTGTATTCTTCCATTTGCATAACTGACCATTTATCTCCTACAGTTACAATTTTTCTTTGACGACCATCAACTGTTACTGTTTTTTGTTCTGTTTTCGGCAATTCAACTCTTTCATCAACATGCAAAGAAGCAATTACAACATCACCTCTTAAATGATCAATAACTCCTTCTTCACCCCATACACCTTCTTCCATTCTTCTACAATTCACACAATTATGTCCTGTAAAATCTACAAAGAGTGGTTTTCCAACTTTTTCAGCATAGGCTAAAGCTTTATCGTAATCATGAAACACTTGTATTCCTTGCGGTCCTAATTCAGTTCCCTCAATTTTATCTTCATTACTGACTGAAACATTTCCACTTCCTCCAAAACCAGTTGGAGATTCTGAATAATAAGAAGGAGGAGGAAAAGCATTTATTAATTTAAGTGGAGCTCCCCACATCCCTGGTAACATATAAATAACAAACGCAAGTACAAACGTACCAAAAAGGCCTCTTCCAACTGAAACTTTTTCCATTTTATCATCATGTGGAAAACGAACAAATCCTAATAGATAAAGAGCTAAAAC
>JBKDZA010000089.1:0-4856 GCA_046308455.1 Fluviicola sp. | reverse complement strand
ATCGTGGTGTTGTCCAAGTGCTAGTAACGATTTAACAGTTGGTGGAAAGTACTTTGCACGAATGGAAGCGCGTGATGGAAGTTTTGGTTTCGATTTCGAAGCAATTTACTTGGATGTTCAACCCACAACTAGTTTTACGTATCAATTAGCAGATGAACGAATTGTAAAAGTTGATTTTGAAGCAAAAGATAACTCAACAACAGTAACAATTGTGTTTGATGCAGAAACCGAGAATCCGATTGAAGTTCAAGAAGGTGGATGGATGGCGATTCTTCAAAATTTTAAGGCTTACGTTGAAAAGAACTAAAGCGAAATATTTCTAAACTTACATTGTAATATTTTGAAACTATTTACAGGGGACAATTTTTCAAATAATTCGTTTACCGAAAAAAATATTTTCTTTTACAAATATAGGTTTCACCAAAGTAAAAACTGGGCTGGTGCCTGCTGCTAGAGTAAGTCTTTATATTTGAATGGAGATGTTTACTTTACCACCCAATCCTTTTTCTACAATGTCAAATAATGTTTTAAGAGTCATATTACTCCCGTCATTTTCAACTCTGGAAATATAAGTTCTTTTCTTATCCACCAATTCCGCAAGTTGTTCTTGTGTCAAGTGTTTTTCTTCACGGGCTTTTTTTAGAAGCAACCCGATTTTAAATGACTCAAATTCACGCTCCAACTCATCGCGACGAGAAGTACCTTTTTTACCGTAAACTTCATCTTTGATATCTTTCCATCCCCTTGTTTTCATATCATTTGTTTTTTGTTTCATAATATTTTTGCATCAATTCTAGCGCCTTATCAATTTCATTTTTAGGAGTCTTTTGGGTCTTCTTTGTAAAACCATTCAATAAAATGACCAATTTTCCTTGATCGAAAAAGCAAAAGACTCTCCAAATATCAGAGCCCAATTGAATTCTAGCTTCATAAAGTCCATTAGTTCCAACCAACATTTTTAGATAATTGCTAGGAACTCTTTCGAGCGTTTCTATTGCTTCAATAATCTTAAAAATCTTGTTCTGAACTTTTACGGGCTGTTTCATCAAGAACTCACTGAAATGATTCTCAAATTCTACAACTTCGCGGACTTTTTCGTTCATAAAACAAAGGTAACTTATAAGTTACTGTTTTCCAAATTTAATTTTACAAAGGATAGAGTGGTTTATGTTCTCTAACGGTTTGGCAGCAGGCAAATGTGGCTATATCTCTAGAAACTAATTGTTCTTCAATTTTCTAGGACATGTTAGGCTATTTTGATTTGACCTTTTTGTTGATCGAAAGTAAATATTGAACGCCATTATTCTGTAAATTTAGTTTTTCTTTTTTCCATTTTAGATAGGCTTTGGAGCCAATTAATCCTGAACTGATTAGTAAACTTATATGAGAAGGAATATTATAAAATATATTTCCTAAAAAAGGAGTGTAGGAACTTGGATTACGAATTTCATCCAAAAAAACTTCACCCAAATTCAATTTGGAAGAGAGTATTTTTGATTTTAAGTCTAAAATAGAAGGATTAATTTTTTTATCTAAATACCAGTTTATTTTTTCTTGAGCTTCAGACTCCTCCTCAGAACGTTCAACTTTAAAATTTAACTCATCAATAAAATATCTGTAACATTCCAGCTCTGATTTTAATTTGTATCTTAATTCTATAATGTCATGAAATTCAAGAGTTGTGACGTTTGGTACAAAATACTTTATAGCTTCTACACCAAGATGAGGCTGATGTAAATTAAATGAAGGGTTTAAATTTTGTTTATTGAGTGTGTAAAATTCATTGAAATATTTTTTGATTAAACTACTCGTGTTAAGAGTAATTTCTCCATCAGAAAGATATTTCAAGTTATAGAAAATCAAGTTTGAGTAATAAGTATGAATAAATTCAAAATCTACGCTAGAACCAATTTTAATTTCATTAACAAAGGCTTTGTGAATTAACTTAACTTCATCTTCGAAAGAGATGGTTTTTGCATTTCCATTAGATTTTAGAACTTTAAATAAATTGTTTTCATGAGAAGATAATATTTCTTGAGTTTTTAGAAAAAGATTTTGTTCTATGATGTTTGGTTCTTTGAAAAATTCAGTTTCATTTTTGTCTACTTGAAATCTAAAATCCAAACTTTCAATTGGTTTAGCAATTTGTTCACTTTTTAATAGCTTTATTGCACTATCAAATTCTCTTTCTAAGCAAATGTGAGCTCCTCTAATTATGAATTGATTTTCCTCGTTTTTATCTTTATTTAATGTGATAACGTTGTTTACTAAAACATCAATTTTATCAAAATATAATGAAGCTATTTTCAGTTCATTAATATTTTCATCTAACCCGTTACTGATGAATTTACATTTTATCATTTTTCTTTATTAGTACTAACATACTTATATAAATACTTTTCAATACTTATACATCAAACACTGTTGAATTAGTAAGGTTTTATTCTGTTTAGCTACAATAATAAGAAAAATATTACAATGAAATGTTAAAACCAAGCACTCAAGGAAACAACACCCCAAAACAATTGACTTCGTGCTTCGTTATTGATTGAATAGATTGAGCGATTTGCAGTGTAATGTCGTCCTTCTATTCTCAAAAAATTCATTGTCAGATGCTTTGTAACACAAACCAAGAGTTGTGGAATAAAGTGATTCATTCCCTGTTTTTAGTTGATTAAACAAAACAACTTCATCTGCATCGTAGAAATATTCTGTTCTGAAATTCGCACTCCATTTTTTTGCAAAAGAATAGCGTAATGAAACATTTGTTTGTCCCCAAAGACTATTGTTTGAGCTTTGATTTACGGTTTCTTGAATTCCAAAATTTGCACAAGATGTTACACTGAATTTTCCTTCCATGTTGTAAATCCAATAGGCATCAAAAAAATAACGATTGCGATAATTGGGATTGTTATCTCGTTCATCACCCGCATATAGATCAACAGTGATTAAGTTTTTACTGTTTGGTTTGTAATCAACTTGAAGTGCAAAAGCAGGTGCTTTGTTTGAATTAGTTATCTCTTGCCATCCATTAAAATAAGAAGCAAAAAGTGTTGTCTTAGAATTTAATCCATATGATAAACGTGCCCCAGTTAAATAATAAGGAACAAATTCACTTCCCAATGCACGAGTATAACAAATATGGTCTTTGCTTAAAGGATTTTCATTCGAAATGGGAGAGGAGAAAACACCAGCATCCAACCATAATTCTTTCTTTTTCAGAAGTTTTATGCCAGCATTTGCTTCGTAGAAATAACGTAAAGTTCCATCAACATTTGAATAGTTTTCATTCATGTATGATCCAAATGCTGGAGTTATTTTTGCTCGAAACTGATCACTTGAAAAGCCAAATTCAAGTAAAGCAATGTTGATCGATACTTGATTTGATCGATTCGAATTGACCATAAATGGAATATTCCCTTTTCCTTGTGAATTTATACCAAAATACGTGTCGATGAATCCCTTTAATGTAACATTTTTGTGAGTAGAAGAATCCGACTCAGCTTCTTTGTACAATTCAATTTGAGCGTTTAAATTGAAACAAATAAGTAAAATGAAAGCAATAAGTAAATTAATTCTTCGACACATATTGAATATTGAATGTCAAAGATATGTTTTTTACTGTTTAGGTAATGCTTCAAGCGCCATTAAATACATTCGTAAAATATCGTCGGATGTAAGTGTTTCAGACTCTGTCATTACATCTGTATTTGGTTCTGACCCTAAAATACTATATGTTTTTTCAAATGTTCGAGAACGTAATTTTTCAAAATCATCCAATACAATATCTGTATCATACATTTTCTTTTTATCCTTATCGTATGCAGTTATTTTTAGTGTAAGTTTTGGTTTTACTTTTGAAAAAGTCTTGTTTGCAAGAGTAACTTTTACACCACCTGTTGCTGAAATGTAGCAATTGATGTTAATATACATTGGTTTATCTTCTAATTTAACTGCTTTATTAAAAGTATTAGCTGGTAAATACATCAAGTGTTCAGGTAATGCGCCCATTACAAGTTTTTCTTCAGGAACAATACTCGTAATTTCTGCATTTAAGATGTTTCCCAATGCTTTTTCACTTAAGAAAAGAATTGTATCTGAAACCTCTTTTGGCATATCTTCAATTGTGGCTAAATTAAGTATTCTGTGTTCTTTGTTTTGAGCTTTTGTTTGTGTAATTAGTTCATCATCGATTCGAAATGCAAAATTATAAATCACACCTTTTCCAGTTTCTTGTGCAAAAACAGGTGTGTAATTAATAATTGAAAGCATGAATGCTAGAAATGTAAAAAATGGTACTGTTCTTTTCATAATTTATAGTTTTTGTGATTAATCTATTTAGTTTTTAATTCCTTAAGTTAAATAAAAAATTTAAAACTGCATTCAACCAAAACAATATTTATGCCAATTTAAACAAAGATGTTAATTTTCAATCAGTATCTTTTTGAAAATTACTAATTGATTTATCCAATTATGACTAACAATTTTAATTAAATCGTAGAGTGATAAAAATAATAAGCTAAAACAAGCAATTGGTTTTATATCAATTGTGAATACTCAAATTTATAATTGATAATTACCTATAATAGTGTATCTTTGCAAAAAATTTCCAAGTAAATTTATGATTTCAGTAAACAATTTATCCCTGCAATTTGGGAAACGCACACTTTTCGATGAAGTAAATCTAAAATTCGTTAATGGTAACTGTTACGGTGTTATCGGTGCTAATGGTGCCGGAAAATCTACGTTTTTAAAGATTTTAACGGGTGAACAAGAACCAACTTCAGGTCGAGTTGAGTTGGAACCTGGAAAACGTATGGCTGTTCTTAGTCAAAATCACTTTGCTTTTGATGAAT
>JBKDZA010000088.1:0-3000 GCA_046308455.1 Fluviicola sp. | reverse complement strand
GTTTTTGATTGCGTTCAGACAAATCGTTTGTTTGTAAGAAAAGAGCTCCATATTCATTGGTTCCTCCGCCCCAACCAACTAGTTCGTTGTGATTCATTTCAGGAATAACGTGTTGCCAACACAAAACTTTTGCGTTTTCGTTGAACTGTTGTTTCGCACGAATTCCAACTCCATCGTATTCAGCACTTGAATAAACAGCAATTGTTTTTCCGTCTAATTTTTGTGCGATTTCTTTTGCTTCTTGAATGATTTGACTTTGATTATTGATCAACAATTCACGTGCACTTTCTAATTCTTTCAAGTATTCTTGCTTTCCAAAACCAAGTTGTGCGAAAATATTTGTCAATTGAACTAAACTAAAAGCCAATGTAGTTCGTGGTGGATTTCCTCCTGGAACAATTACGTGGTCGTAGCCATTTGTTTTACAAAAACTTTCCATCTTACCACCAGAACAAATTCCAATAATATGACAGTTTCGTTTTTTAGCCTCTTCAACTGCGTAAAGCGTTTCTTCTGTGTTTCCAGAGTATGACGAACCAATTACAAGTGTGTTTTCATTTACAAAAGCTGGCAAGGTGTAATCTTGAGCGAATAAAACCGGAACTTTTGAATCGTTTTCGATCCATTGTGAAACAATTTTTCCACCAATTCCAGAACCGCCCATACCGCAAATCACGATTGAACGAATTTCATTTTTTGGTTGAGAAAATTTTGCTTGTTGTGCAATATTTAATGCTTGAGACAAGTTATTTGGAAACGCTTCTATTAGTTCTTTCATTACTTTATTCTAGAAAGGGTAAAGATAGAACGAGTTTTTGAAATCAACAAGCGGTTTAAGATGTTTCTATTAAATACATATATTTGTAATAAGACTTTCCTTCCATGATTAAAAAATATTATTTGAGACAATTATCTTTAATACTTGTAATGAGTGTGAGTTTATTCTCTTGTACGATTCAAAAAAGAAGTTTTAATCGAGGATATCACATTGAGTGGAAATCAAAAATTAATTCAGAAAGCAAAGAATCTGTTGGTTCTGAAGTCCTGAGCTTATCAGAAAAAAATATAGTTGCTAATGAAAATGACATTATTCATGTTGTAAAAGAATCTGATTCAACAACGATTGAAAATAAAACAAATCCACTTGAAAAATCTGAACAACTCAACAAAAAACCAATCGGTCTAAAGTCAAGTCTAAGTCTTCCAGATACAATTGTAAAAGTTGTTTCTCCAATTAGATATAAAAAGAAAGTTTATTATATTGATGCTAAAAAAGTTAGTAAATTCAAAGATGACCTTTTTCTGACAAGACTTCTTGAGGGTTTAATATTTGTTGTACTATTTTACATAGGTGCATTTTTACTTTTTCTAACTTTAGAATTGAATTTTCCCATTTACTTATTCATAATCGGAGCACTTCTCTTATTAATCTTGACTTTTTTAATCTTTTATTCAATTGAGAAAGGTATTAACAACAGAAAATTAAACTTTATTACTGAACAAACAAATGCAATCAAACTAAAAAAATCTGAATCTAAAATTGAAAACCAAACTACTACTAATAAGCGTTTTTTAATCGCACTTTTGAGCATTATTGGTGTACTAGCGCTAACCTTGATATTATTTTATTGAGAACTTTAAGTTGGAATTTTTGACAGAAATTAACAGCTTTACTACCCTTTAAAACCATTATTAAACCCTATCTTTGCGCCATAAAATTTCATTATGAAACCAAAAACAGCAAAGGAAACACTCGCAATCACTACTCATGTAATTCTTCCAAATGACACCAATACGTTGGGAAATCTTTTTGGCGGTCAATTGTTGGCTTGGATGGACATTATTGCATCTGTTGCTGCTCACCGTCATAGTCGTCGTGTAGTTGTTACGGCAAGTGTGAACAATGTAAGTTTTAAATCACCCATTAGTCATGCTTCTTTAATTACTTTGGAAGCGAAAGTTTCACGTGCGTTTTCCTCTTCAATGGAAGTATTCGTTGATGTATTCGTTGAAGACAGTGTAACTGGAGAAAGAAGAAAGTCGAATGAAGCAATCTATACGTTTGTAGCAGTAGATCAAAACGGCGGACCAATACAAGTTCCTGAATTAATCCCTGAAACGGAAGAAGAAAAAGAACGTTTTGAAGGCGCTTTGCGAAGAAAACAATTGTCGTTGATTTTGGCTGGAAAATTAGATCCAAAGGAAGCTACTGAATTGCGTAAATTATTTATGGGCGAATAAGATTACTAGCTTTTTTATTAGTTAATAATCATTTTTACCATAAATACACGATTTTTCTAATTTGAGGAAGTTTTAATTTCTTTACAATCTGTGGTCTTTGTGGTCTTTGTGTTCGTTGTGGTTTATTTAACTGTCTTTATTTTGCGTTTTTAAAAATGACGGATTTGATCCAAAAATTTTAATTCTTTTTCACTTTGTTCGATAAACCGCAAAGACCCGGAGGCGCTAAGAAAACCAAGTGGCTTTTTAAGCTTTAAATTTTTCTCTTTTACTTTGATAATTTTTTACTGCCACAGATACTCAGATTCTTTGATGATAGGACGACGAATTAACACTGATGGAAAGCAAGCATTCTTATGATTTCACAGATTTAATTCCTCTACAATCCTTTGTGGTCTTCGTGTTCGTTGTGTTTATTTTCTAGCAATTTCGTTGCGTTTCAATCTTTGCGTCATAGCGCCGTTGCGTTTAAAAAAACGAATTTCGAATAAAGAATAACGGAATGCAATAAGTTTAAAATAACAACTATTGTATGTTTAGTTGAATTCAATAACCACAGATTAATAGATTACTCAAATTGAATTTCTTTACAATCCTTTGTTCTTCGTGTTCGTTGTGGTTTATTTAGGGTCTGCTGAAAAAGTATAACTCTTTGATTTTATTGAGTTAACAGTTAATTTTGCAGGATCAAGTGCAAGGAAAAATGAAAAAAGCATCAAAAAACCGTGCATCTCGTCCAAAATATGTGAGTACTAATCA
>JBKDZA010000087.1:0-7729 GCA_046308455.1 Fluviicola sp. | reverse complement strand
TTTCAACATGTTGCCATAAACTGAATTTAAGTCAGTTAAGTTTTTAGACAACATAGCCATGTTTTCTTTGTAACGTTTTGTATCTTCAGCTGAATCTGATAAGTTTTGCATCATTTCAGTTACTTGAGATTGGAATTTCTCTGTAGCTTCTAAATGAGATGAAGAACCTTTCAATTGTAATTCGTATACATTATTTAATGCAGCTAAGTTTTTAGAAACTTTTTGCATTTGCTCACCAAATGACTCACCTTCTTGTGTGTTTGAAGTCATTCCAGAGATAGATACTGATGCTCTTTCGTAAGCTTCAGACAAAGAAGATACTTTATCAGATGCTGCTTGCAAAGAAGAAACATAAGAATCTGTTGCTGCTGCTGCTGTAGTAACTGATTTCAATTGAGAAGCATTTTCTCCCAATGAACGCATTCCGTCACCTAAACGCTCTAACAAAGCTGAATCAATTTTAGCTTCTTCTAACATTTTGTCTAACTCACCAGAGATTCCAGAACCTCCACGTCCTACTCTACCTGATACTGCAGTAAGTGCATCGTGATCTAAATCATCAGCATGACCTAAAGCTAACTCTGGGTATACTAATTCCCAATTTGGATCTTCGTGAATTGGTTCAAATGCTGAGAAAATGAAGATCAATGCCTCAGTTGATAGACCAATTACAAGCATTGGACCTGCAAAAGGCCAGTGCATGATTTTAAATAACGCTCCAACGATAACAACTGCTGCTCCGAAACCATATAGTTTCGCCATAAACTTTTTCCATCCTTTACTTCCTGGTTTCATAGTTTTCTGTTTTTTTTGGTTTTTAATAGATTTTTGTTTGTAATTGTTTGATTATTCTTAGCGTAGTTCTATGTCGCTTCGAATTTCTTCACCACCTTCTTTAGAGAAATCACGTCCACCACGACCTAAGTGAGTCGCAACGTTACGGAAACCTAAGAAAGACTTAGCTGTATCTTGATACTCGTATGAACGAGTTGAAGTCTGTAAATAATATCCTACATCTTTCCAAGAACCACCTCGTGTAACTTTACGTTTCATTGATGGCGGATCCCAGTCCATTGCATCATATCTATGTTCTGTATTTAAATCGTGTGAGAATTCATACATTGACTCATCATAAGCAGTTTCACACCACTCAGATACATTTCCTGACATACAATACAATCCCCAACCATTTGGATTGTATGAGAATGCTTTTACAGTGTGGAAACCACCATCTTCGAAGTAACGTCCACGCATTGGTTTAAAGTTACCTAAGAAACATCCACTTTCATTTCTGATATAAGGACCACCCCAAGGGTAAGCTGAATTAACTAAATCTCCACGTGCTGCTCTCTCCCACTCAGCCTCAGTTGGTAAACGGAAATCATTTACGAAAATATCTCCCATTGAAACCAACCAACTATTCAATAATTGAGTTCTCCAAATTGAAAATGCTTTAGCTTGTTGCCAAGACACACCAACTACTGGATAGTTATCGTATGCTGGATGCCAGAAATACATATTTGTCATTGGATCATGGAATGAATATGTGAAATCACGTACCCAACATAAAGTATCTGGATAAACATTTATTTCTTCATCAATAATGAAACGTTGACGGTTTTCATGACCACGAATTGCAGTATTTCCTCCTTTTTTATTGAATTTACCCATGTCTAAATCAAGACCTTGTGGCTCTTCAGTAAATGGATGAGGATCTGTACTCAATGTACGGTGTTTGTCATCAATTAAGTTACCTTGATTATCATAACCTTCGCTGATATTCAAACGACCACGACGAGCTGCTTCACGTAAATCGATCCAGTAATACTTGAAATTTAACTTTCTTGTATCAAATTCACGACGTTTGTAAAAACGCTCTGGTTGAGGATAATACATATCCGCCAATAATGGAACGATTTCCTCATCTTCATAAGAGAATCTTCTATCCCAGTTCAACGAGAAAGTTGAACGGTTAACTTCACGATCACCAGGCTCAAACTCAACAAACTCGTTATCACCTTCATTGAAGTAATAATCAAGATAGTCGATGTAATCAGCTGCTGCTTCATCTTCTTCTAAACCAGAATAGATTTTTTCGCGAGCGATTGAATCTCTTACCCAAAATACAAACTGGCGATACTCATTATTGATTATCTCAGTTTGATCCATGTAAAATGCCTGCACGGAAACAGTTTTCGCACGCGTTTGGTGCAAAAATGGCATATCTTCATCATTCTCCCCCATGTTGTAGGATCCTGATGGAATATAAACCATACCTAGAGGAATTTCTGGTTGGTAGATCGTGCGACCGATTACACCAGTTAAATGGCCTGAACGTGAGTTACAAGCTGCTAGTAATACTCCTACTAAACCGACTAAAAACAGTTTTTTCATTTTTTGCTCAAATTTACTTTTCCGGATCTATCTTATTTAACGTTCTACAGGTTCTATTTTTGATATAACGGAAAAGTTCTAAAAACGGTTACAAAGTTTTTTATTTTTTTTTAATTTACAACCAACGAGGGTGTTTTGATTTTGTGATTGGTATGATTGGAATGTAACAAAATTTCAATGCAATCTCGTGAGTTCCATTTGATATTTTGGATAAAGAACCAATTGTTGCATCGTACGAATAACCTGCCCACCCAGTCCATGTTCCTCTTCGATTTCTACCATCCACAAACTTAACACCTAACATAGGAGAAATTGCATCTGAATTTCTAAATGCTAAACCACCATATAGTTTGTCATTCCAAATATAACGTGCATTGATGTTAAATGAATAATAAGTCAATTCTGTTTGCATTAAACCTTGTACATCAATATTTCCACCAGCAACATTTCTAAATGTGTAACCACCCATTGCGAAAAAGTGTTGCGCCATGTCATAAGTTGTTGTTTGAGGATTTGCTGAAGTACCAGTTTTAATACCTAATGCAGATCCAGGAATGTGAGTAGCACTTACACCTGCATACCAGTCTTGAGATTTATAAAAAACACCAAAGTTAGCATCAAAACTAGCGATACTTGAGGAAATTGGTAAAACATTATCGTTTAAAGTTTGAGGCGGCACCCATGTTGGGTTTAATCCAAAGTTAACCATTCCTAAAGTAACACCAACCCCTAAAACACCACCACCGATTGTAAAATGATGCGAATAAGCTAAACTCACATTTGTTTGTCTATTGAATCCAATTGCATCATGCGTTAAGTTTAACCCAACACCCGCATTGTAATTCAATCCGAAACTAGGTAAATTCATCTCACCGTTGAAAGCAACTGAATTTGGTGCTCCGTTGACTTTATCCCATTGGTTTCGCATTACCGTACTAAAACACAAACCTTCATCAATTCCAGTAGCACCTGGATTGAATCCCATTTTGTTGTACGAAAAATGTGTCAAAGCGATGTCTTGCTGAGCAAAAGCTAGCGAAGAAATGCTTAAAACAGAAGCGACAAGTACAATTTTTTTCTTCATATAAGTCCTTTAATAGTAAGGTTTTAGACCAATTAACGCCTACAAAAGAGTAAACATTTGGACGCTAAAATAGTTATTTTTTACAAACTTGCAAAAAAAAATAACAGTTTTCCACAAGTCAATGTTAACCAAAATCAGTTTACGTTTAATTGTTAAATTAAGTTACAATAAAAATTTCGAAACTAAAACTTAACTAATTTGCTCCTTTTTTTTCACACAAGCAAACTTATTTCATATTAACTTGGGAGTCCTAATTTTTTATATGTCTTCCACCACAATACAGGTAATTCACCTTTTACAGCTTTATCATAATCTGATTTGGAACAAGGCACAATCGTTTGACGTGTATATTTTGATTCAGAAGTACTTGGATAAGGCACTTCCATCCACCATCGATCTGATCTTGGACTTTTATAAAATATCATTTGATCTTCAAATCCATCCACTAAAACAGTGAATTTTGTATAATCTTTTTTCGAACCAATTGGAAAATCATGCATTCGATTCGCAACTCCATCAATGAAATACCAAATTAATTGTGCCACTAAAGCGTGATCAGCTGGACCGAATCCTTCCGGAATCACATTAAAAATCCCAAAACTTGATAATTTATCGCTTATACCAGCATATCTTGCGATCTGACAAATATCTGCATGGAAAAATCCATTGGGTTCACCATACGTCGTGTTTTGCCATTCTGAAGCTCTAATTGCACCTAAATCTAAGGTTAAAATATCTGCATTTCGCAAATAAGGCTCTGCAACCTTACGATCAGAAACATATTCACCTAATCGAATCGTATCAAAATGCAAATTTTCAAACAATTCCATTTCCTCTGATCTTACAAGTGGAGCTTGGATTCCTAGAACCGAATAATTAAATAAGAAACAAGGACGGTGCATCAATAATTTATTGACAAATTGATCCTCTTTCAAAGGTTCTTCCGGATCGCCTAAATCAAAACGATTGTCGACTGACATAATATTCACCAATTGTTCCGTGTGTTCATAGCCGAGATACATTGGAACTGTTAAATCTTGCGTTCCACCAATCACTAAAGGAATTGAACCCAATTTTATCAATTCTGAAACAACCTGTTTTACAGCGAAATAAGTATCTTCAACAGTATTTCCAGGGATGATATTTCCAAGGTCATAAATCGTAAAGCTCCAATTAGTTGCATCGAAATAATTTGCTAACGCTGCTCTGAAACCGTCATCACTTTTGTTGTGGTAATGTGGTTTACCATTTCTAAATTCAGGAACATAGAAAATCGCAATCGAATTTTTTTCAATTAAAGGAAAATCACCATCGGTATGGTAAATGATCCGATCGCCAAGCGAACCTGATATTGGTTCAAGAGGCTCTACACTTTGAAAAAACAGTGAAATATCGTTCATACATTACATTATGTAGCGCAAAAGTACGACTTGGATTAGCTCGAAATTAACTTAAGAGAAAGAAGAATTAGCATTGGGACGTTAATAACTTATTCATAGAGAATAGGCACTAGAAAACAGGTAGTAGGGATTTGGCAATAGAAATTAGGCATAAGGGATTAGGCATAAGGGATTAGTGTGGAAGTGAGAAGTGAGGAAGAAAAAAAGAGCAGTGAAAAAATCAGCTACTCTTTTTTTTAGTTTTTATTTTTTCTTACGAATCGGTTTCTTTTTTGGTGCATTTGCTTGATCAGCAGCAATTACCAAACATTCTTCTAAGCTTAAATTCGCAGCTTCAGTACCTTTTGGTAATTTGAAATTGTCTTTCCCGATTTTTAAATATGCTCCATAACGACCGTTTAATAATTGCACATCTTCTCTTTCAGGGAAAGATTTGATCAGTTTATTAGCTTCAGCGATCAATTTATCTTTAATTAATTCTTCTGCACGTTCTAGAGTCACTGTCATTGGATCGTCCTCTTTCTTTAGAGAGACAAATAATTTTCCAATTTGAACATAAGGTCCGAAACGGCCTGCATTTGCTTTTACAACTTCACCATTTAATTCACCTAGCGTTCTTGGCAATTTGAAAAGCTCTAAGGCTTGTTCAAGTGTGATTGTATGAATTGATTGAGATCCTTGCAATGAAGCGAATTGTGGTTTTTCACCGTCTTCTTTTTCATCTCCAACTTGAATCATAGGACCAAAACGACCAATTCGAGCAATGACTTTTTTATTTGAAACTGGGTGCATACCTAATTCACGTTCACCAGTTGCTCTTTCAGAATTTTCTAAAGTATCTTCAACTGTAGAGTGGAAAGTTCCGTAAAAACCGCGAATCATTTTGACCCAATCTTGTTTTCCACGTGCAATTTCATCGAATTGTTCTTCTACATCAGCAGTGAAATGGTAATCAAGAACTGCATTGAAATGATCTACAAGAAAATCAGTCACCACCATTCCGATATCAGTTGGGAACAATTTGTTTTTTTCTTTTCCAGTTATTTCAGTTTTTGTCTGACGATCAATTTTCCCGTTTTTCAATTCGAAGACATCAAACGCACGTTCTTCACCTTCGCGTTCTTGTTTTTCAACATATCCTCTTTTTTGAATCGTCGAAATTGTTGGAGCATAAGTTGATGGACGTCCAATTCCAAGTTCTTCTAATTTTTTCACAAGAGAAGCTTCGACATATCGTGCTGCAGGTCTAGAAAAACGTTGCGTTGCACGAATAACAGAAACATCTAATTTTTCACCAACTGTTACCGCTGGTAAAAGTCCTTCCATTTCTGATTCTTCGTCTTCATCTGCAGAAGATTCTAAATAAACTTTAAGGAAACCGTCGAATTTGATTACTTCACCTCTTGCAACGAAAACTTCAGCTAATTTTTCATTTCCAATAGAAATTGTTGTTCTCTCCAATTGTGCATGTGCCATTTGAGAGGCGATTGAGCGTTTCCAGATAAGATCGTACAATTTAATTTCATCCGACTCCATGTCTTTGATGGAATGAACAGAAAAGTCAGTTGGACGAATAGCTTCGTGTGCCTCTTGTGCGTTTGCACTTTTATTTGCGTATTTTGAAGGATTTGAATAATTTGCGCCGTAAGCTGAGCGAATTTCATTTTCAGCACCTTGCATAGCAGTTTCTGATAAATTCACACTATCTGTTCTCATGTATGTGATTCGTCCAGCTTCGTATAAACGTTGCGCTACAGACATCGTTCGAGAAACAGAATATCCAAGTTTTAGGGATGCTTCTTGTTGTAAAGTTGAGGTTGTAAAAGGCGCTGCAGGAGTTTTCTTTGCAGGTTTTTGTTGAACATCTAATACATTAAAAGTAGTATCTGCACAATTTCCTAAGAATTTTTCAACTTCTTTATCCGAACCAAAGTGTTTTGAAACTTCGGCTTTGATTGAGTCTTTTCCTTTTAAGAAATTACCATTAACGCGGAAATAACTTTCGGCATTGAATTTCATGATTTCTTTTTCACGCTCAACAATTAGTCGAACAGCAACTGATTGAACACGACCAGCTGACAAACTTGGTCGCACTTTTTTCCAAAGTACAGGAGAAAGTTCAAAACCAACTAAACGGTAAAGAACACGTCTCGCTTGTTGTGCATCAACCAAAGGTTTATTGATTTGACGTGGATTTTCAATCGCTTTAAGAATAGCAGTTTTAGTAATTTCGTTGAAAGTGATTCTTTTTGTTTCTTTTTTCTCCAGACCAAGTGTCTCATATAAATGCCAAGAAATTGCTTCTCCTTCGCGGTCCTCATCGGTCGCTAGCCATACAACCTCAGCTGCTTTCGCTAGTTTCTTCAATTCAGCAACGATTTGTTTTTTATCTGAACTCACTTCGTAATCGGGTTTGAAATCATTTTCGATATCAATTGCTAGACCTTTTGAAGCGAGATCTCTCACGTGACCAAACGATGATTTAACAGTAAAATCCTTTCCTAAGTAACCTTCAATTGTTTTTGCTTTTGCAGGTGACTCAACGATAACTAAATTTTTGCTCATAAAAGACAAATTACTTCTGGAAAACTTTTCCACGAAAACCGCAAAATAAGTTCAATTTCTTTTTATAAGCAAACAATCTTTTAAAATAAAAAGTTCGTTTGTTCACTATATACGTAGTATATGTTTTTTTTGGCAACTTGATATTTTATGAAAAATTAGTGGTTAAATGATTGATATTATCCGTTATTATCCGTTATTATCCGTTATTATCCGTTATTATCCGTTATTATCCGTTATTATCCGTTATTATCCGTTATTATCCGTTATTATCCGTTATTATCCGTTA
>JBKDZA010000086.1:0-18445 GCA_046308455.1 Fluviicola sp. | reverse complement strand
GATGTGGACTATGAAGTGATTAAATAATTTCCTTATTTTAAAAAAGATTTTAATATACCTCGCCCAGGTTTATATAATTCATCATCAAAACGGATTCCTTTACATGAATGAGAATTGTTTTTCAACAAAAGAATCGTTTTATTTAACCAACGATTATCTGACATACGACTTTCGACAAGGCGAGATACTTTAGCGATATAGTCAAAGTCTCGTTCACTTAAGTATGATGTTTTAGCTTGTGCGTTACAAATAGGATTAACTCCTAAATCTATTTCAGACTCAGAATATGCAATTAGTTTTACCTCTTTGTATAAGTTACTGTTATTTATTAATTCTACTAACACACAACTATTTAATTGATTCTAATATACAAGTATATAAATAAATATTCAAATTAAAAAAACGATCAATAAATAAAGAAATTCCAAGATCTAAATTAACGCATTATCAGCAAAACTAAAAAAACTAGTATCTGTAACAATTAAATGATCAATAACATTCATCGACATAAGTTCTGCACAATCCTTTATTCTCTGAGTTAATTGTTTGTCGCTATTACTTGGAGATAAATTTCCACTTGGGTGATTGTGACATAAAATTATATTAGTTGCACGTTTATCAATTGCTAATTTAAAAATCACTTTTGGATCGACTGTAACCATATTTATTCCTCCCACAGCAATTTGTTCAATTGAAATTAAGACATTTGAAACATGTAGTAAAATAACAAATACTTTTTCAACATCTGACTCCTGAAAGTATGGTTTTACGAGTTGATAAGCATGCTGAGAACTAAGTATTTTTTTAGATTCGGATTTATTCCTCATCTCTCTTCTTCTTCCCAATTCAAATGCAGCTTGCAAAGTGATTGCTTTTGACATCCCTATTCCTTTAACACTACACAAACTTTCAAGGTCTAATTTTCCAAAATCAAATAAATTACCCTCGGTTTGTTTCAACAATTCTCTAGCTAAATCTACCGCATTTTTATTCTTTGTTCCCGTTCCTAGAAGAATCGCAATTAATTCTGCATCAGATAAAACGGAAGCACCCTTGAGTTGTAATTTCTCTCTTGGTTGATCATCAGACGACCATTCTCGAATTGAATTTATTCCAATAAAACGTTCTTTCATTGTTTAAATATATAATTAATTTTGATTATTTACTAATCATTTTTGTTTTCGACAATTGAAAGTTGAATTTTATTTAAATAATAAGTTTAATAAAGTTAATTCGGCTTTATTTTTGTAATTGATATGAAAAAACATAAGATGAAACAATTAATGGCCTTTTTTGCTTGTACAGCACTTTTACTTCAAGCGTGTGGCCAAGATGGTGCAACAAAATCGAAAGAAGTTGAACCGAAAAAAGTGGAAGCTCCAAAACCAGCTAAGGAATATAAACTTTCAGATTATTTATCCGAGAACGAACAATTAGACAAAGATGTCGAAGCTTTATTTGCATCATTGGATGATACTGCAATTGTTGCACAATTAATTATGCCAGCTGCTGGAATCAATGGTTTTGACCCTGCGGTTGTGAAGAAATACATTCAAAATCGTCAAATTGGTGGCGTTTTATTATTGAAAGGAAGTCAAACACAATTTACATCTTGGATTAAAGATTTCAAAAAATTGAATGCTAAAAATGGAGATCCAAAGTTTTTGTTTAGTTCTGATGCTGAACCGACACTTTTCAATATGAAAATTAAAGGTACACCTATCGTAAAACGTGCAAACGAGATTGCATCATTAAATGAAGTTGTTCAATGTGCAGATACAATTGCAAAATATTTGACGAAAATGGGAATTAATTACAATTTCGCTCCAGTTGTAGATTTATCTCAAAACGCTACAGTTGGTTACCGTGGATTTGGTAAAAACCCAACAAATAACGTTCCTTGGTCGATTGCATTCATTGAAGAAATGCAAAAAAATGGAATCATTGCAACTGCGAAACATTTCCCTGGACATGGTTTAGTTTCTGGTGATACGCACAAATCATTGCAAACAATTGATGGTGAATTGAAAGAAGTTCCAACTTATCTTGGTTTGATCAAAGATTCGGTATTAAGTGTCATGATTGGGCATTTAGCAGTGATGAATAATCCGAAATACAATACGAATGGATTACCAGCAACGTGTTCGAAAGTAATTGTTACTGATTTATTACGTAATGAATTAGGATTTAAAGGTTTAGTAGTTACTGACGCAATGAATATGGGTGGAGTTACTGCCGTTCCAAACAGTGCAACAAAAGCAGTTGAAGCTGGTTGTGATATTATTTTAATGCCATTAGATGCTGGAAAAACTCATAGTGAATTATTGGCTAAATATCGTAAAGATCCTGAGTTCAAGAAAATCGTTGATGTAGCTGCGAAACGTATTTTGAGAATGAAGTTATGTGTGAAGTAAAATTTACAATAATAAAAAATATTAAGCGAGATTTAGGTCTCGCTTTTTTTTTTAAACATTTCTTTTTACAAAGACAAATAATCTAAGACGCTCTTTTTTTTCAATTCTACTATTTTGACACTTATCCGACAAAGTATATTTCCCTAATTTGGAATTTATCAAAGTGGATACTTATCCTACAAAGTCCCTTTTTTTTGAATTAGGGGAAATACCCAAAGGGGTTCGGGTAAAAGGCAGAACTCCAATTTTGCGATTTAGCAAAGTGGACAATTAGCCTACAAAGTCCCTTTTTTTTTGAATTCGGGGAAATACCCGAAAGGGTTCGGGTAAAAGGCAGAACTCCAATGTTACAATTTAGCAAAGTGGACAATTAGCCTACAAAGTCCTTTTTTGGCATTTCTGCCTGTAGGTCGTATTACCTAATCGTAGGTAAAAAGGCCTAATAGCAAAAAACACAAAAAACTAGTATGAAATCTAATTATTTAGACAAAAATCTTAAAAATCAAATACTTCTCAACCAATAATAGAAATTCTCGTTCGATGGAATCGTCGCTGTAAATTTGAAACTTGGTTTTTCAAAAGCTTTCATCGTTACTTCCAACTCTTTGATGATATCGTCACGTGAAATTATCAAATCTGTTTTTTCTCCAATAATTAATGTGCTGAAAAAAGCTTCTAAAGCAGCTTGATCTACACGCATCATATTACAAGCAATAATCTCATCTCCAACACTCAATCCAGCATCTTCAGCAGAGCTATTTGAACGAACTCCTTTTACAATTGTTCTACCTCCTTCTTGTGCCAATGTAGCACCAAATGAAGGCTTCGAAGTTGTTGTATTTGTAACTGTTACACCAACTTTTTCAAAAACATCTTTAAAATCTGGCGTTTCTGTTCCATTTACATATTTATCAAAGAAAAAATCCATGTCTTTTCCCATAAACTTCTCCAGAGCATCTTGAAACTCTTTTTCAGTAAATCCACGATTCTTCTTCACATAAAACTCCTCTAACAAATACAGCATGAAATGATCCAAACACTTTGTAGCTTTAGTTTCCGAAATAATAATCGCATCCAAATATGCACCCAACATCGCACCTCGAGAATAATATGTCATTCCAGTATTGGATGAATTTTCATTTGGACGATACCCTTTAATCCAAGCATCGTAACTTGAATGTGCAACTGGTTGAACTCTTGAACCTACAGATCCTTCCACATAATTAATTGTTCCTTGCAATTTAGAAAGATATTCATCGCGTGTCATATAACCCGCACGCACCAACAATAATTCATCGTAATAAGATGTAAAACCTTCCATCACCCAAAGCAATGAAGTGTAATTTTCCTGATCGTAATTAAATGGACCTAATTCAATCGGACGAATACGTTTCACATTCCATAAATGAAAATATTCATGTGCTACCAACGAAAGGAAATCACGGTATTGACTTGGACCATATGTCCAACGATTGACACTTAAAACTGTTGAAGTTGTGTGCTCCAAACCTCCCTGACCATTGATTACATTGTGAATGATGAATGTGTAATTTTTATTCGGATTTTTACCTCCAAAAACATCCGTTGCAGCAGTGACAATTTTTGCCATATCTTTCTTCAAATCTTCTTTGCCGTAATTTCCCATTCCATAAATTGCGACATCGTGTTTCGTTCCAGCAGCAGTGAAACTAAATACATCTTGATTTCCAATTTCAATCGGACAATCAACCAAAACATCGTAATTCGGAAAAGTGAAACTTGAATAAGAATCATTTTGCAAAGTCTCTGAAGCTTTAGGCAAAGCTGTAGAAATCGTTTCAAAGTTTTTATATGGATAAATATTTAATGTCCCTTGTTTTTCTTTGTATTTGTCTACATAACAAAAAACTCCTGAACCTGAAACAAAACCATGAGTTAAGTCTAAAAATGAAGTGCGAACTGATAATTCAAAGGAATAAACTTCGTAGTTTACTCTTACTTTTTTAGCTTTTCCTTTTGCAATCAACCATGCATTTTTTGATGTTTTTGAAACTTTTAATGGATTGTTGTTCTCATCAAAAGCGCGAACCAAATTTACATTCTTAGAAAATTCACGAATTAAATAAGATCCTGGTGCCCAAACTGGCATTTTTACAGTCAATTCTTTTTCTTTGAAATCATTCAACTCCATTTCAACTTCAAAATAATGATTTTGAGGTTTCGACATACGTAAATTGTAATGGATAGATTGAGAAAACGTGTTAAAACTGATGAACAGTAAAAAATATAATAGTTGCTTCATAAAATTTTAGACTTATGACTCAAAGTTACTATTTTGTTTTATGTCGACCGATAAAAAAGTTAAGAATTTAGACTTATCTAGAGAAATTCAGATTCAAAATGAAAAGAAAAAGGTTTCGTATCAATTGGATCAGAAAATAAATGTGGATAGAATTTTCTCATTTCTGAATGCATTAATTTCACAGGAACATCATCAAAAACACCATAAAAATGAAGATATTCCATAAATTTCTCTTCACCTTTAAATGCTTGAAACAAAGAATCATTTTCAGTATCCCAATTTAACACTTCTACTCCAGAAATCTTACAAATTCGTGGGTCAAATGCAGGTGTGCATTTCGACCATTTACCTTCAACGAAAACTTCCACAAACCCATGGAAAACAATTTCTTCGCGTTGCAGATATGAAACTAATTTCTCTACTCCAATATGATTTTTAACAATTCCGAATCCCAATCTTGCTGGGAATCCGAATTTTCTGAAAGCTGAACAAGTAACAATTGCTTTTTCAACACACCAAGCTCTTTTTTTCAAAACGATTGAACTCGCTTTTAATGCATTCTTCCGTAAATCCAAATGATACGGATCATACAAAAATGCATCTCGAACATGCTCGTATATTGCAATTGCTTGTTCTTTGGGTGTACTTTTTAGTGGAATTGAAGCACAAAAATCAAGAAAATCCTCCGATTCAAAATCGAGGAAAAAAGTTTCTCTTAATAACAATGAGTTTTCATTTTTCACGTTGTAAAATTAAGAAAAAAGCTTATTTTCGCTCACATTATGGCTGCAGCAAATAAAATAGAAGAAAAATTAGACAAACATTTGAATAGTCCGCTTTCACTTCTTGGCCAATTCAAAAAATGGGTTTTAGGTGAAGAAAAACCTGATTCATTTACATTTTGGTCTGTTACTTTAAATACGATTATTTCTGTTATTTTTTTATTGTGGTCAATCATGTCACTTTTTGTAATTAAATCACGTGACTTAATGTTTGAACAAAAGAAAATAAATGTCTCTGAGATTATTGAAAAAAGAGGACTTGAACTTGGGTTTCAAACAGACGAATTTGCAAACGCACTTGAGAATTTTCATTTATTAGCTTTCATTTGTTGGTTTGTGGTCATAGTTGGAATCGTTTTACAATACCGAAGGAATATGAATTTTATTTATTTCATAGGAGCTGGATTGTTTGTGTATTTAATTGGAATGTGGATAATTTTAGGTTTTTCCTATTGGAAATCAGATACAACAGGTTTTGACAAATCTATGTTCTTTCTAATTATACTAAGTACAGGATTTTTGTATTACTACTTGAAACAAGAACTGAACGGTGGATTTAAAGGGATGTTTAATTCGAATTCTGAACAAGATTAAACACTAAAAACCGGACTAGATATCTAGTCTTCTATCGATTCTGAACTAAATCAACCAATTCATTTACAATTTGTTGCTTTGTTTTTCTGCCTGAATGTAAAATTACTGATGCTTTTTCGTAAATTGGATTTCTTTCCTCCCACATTTTTTCTAATGTAGCCCTCAAATCTTCTTGCTGATTTAAAAGTGGTCTGTTTTCAGTTGCTTTTTTGTCTCTAAATCGACCCAATAAAATCTCAAAATCAACTTGCAAATAAATCACCGTTCCCATTTCTAACATCGTTTCCATATTTGAATGAAAACAAGGTAATCCCCCACCAGTTGATACAATTCCAGTCTTGTCTTTCAATGAGTCAAGAATTTCTTTTTCATAGATTCGAAAGTTTGCTTCGCCTTCATTTTCAAAGATTTCAAGGATTGTACTTTTCGTTTTTTCTTCTATCAATTGATCTGTATCAAAAAAAGAAATTTTCATCTTTTTTGAAAGTAACTTTCCAATTGATGTTTTACCAGATGTTGGAAATCCAATGAGAAATATCAAGCTAGATTTATTTTCCTTCATCTAATTTGATTTAATGATTTCAATTCTTTCAACACTTCATACAATCTTTCTAAATCTCTTTCTGAATTCAAAGGATGATATGAAAATCGAATATACGTTTTCCCATTGTGTACCATTACTGGAATTTCAATTTGGTATTTATCATATAAGATATTCTTCAAATCAATCGGATTTTCACATGTGATCTCTAAACTTCCCAAAAGTCCATAAAAATCATTCGTTAATGGAGCTAATGGTTTTGAATCCAATAATTCTGATAATTTTTGAACCCAAAATAGTGTTCGTTCATAACAAAACTTAGTTTTTTCCAACCAATTGTGCTGTTGCATGAAATCTATAGCACTTGGAATCGTCAAATAAGCACTAAAATCACGTGTTCCATTGAATTGATGGTAATCGTAAAACTGTGAATCTGTTGGATAATCGGCATCATACCCCCAACTAACAATCAATGGATCAATTATATGTTGCAATTCACTTCGAACATACATAAAGGAAGAACCTTTTGGTGTCATCATCCATTTGTGACAAGCTCCCGTATAAAAATCTGGATCTAATTCGTTTAAAGACAAAGGAATGTGTGCTGGAACATGAGCTCCATCTACAAAAGTCATCAATCCTCTTTTTTTAGCTTCCTCAACGATTTCCTTTACAGGTAAAATCAAACCAGTTGCAGAAGTTATTTGACTGATAAACACCAATTTAGTTTTGTCAGAATATCCTTTCCAAAATTCATCTAGAAATTGTTCTTTCGACTGAATTGGGAGTGAAATCGCTTGTCTTTTGTATACAAATCCACGTTCATTTGCATAGAAATTCCATGTTCGATCACATGCACCATACTCCAAATCCGTTGTTAAAACTTCATCGCCTGATTTAAATTTTAAACTCTTAACAATTACATTAACTGCATAACTCGGATTTTGAACAAAAACGAAGTCTTTAAAATCACAATCAATAAATTCTGCTAATACTTTTCGACTTTCATTTAACAATTCTGGACCAATTTTGACAATAAATTGAACCGGATTCTTTTCTAAAAGAACTTGAAAGTCTTGATACGCCTTAAAAACGGGCTTTGGACAAGCTCCAAATGAACCAAAATTCAAAAAAGTGGTCTCTGAATCTAAAAGAAAGTGCTCTTTCATCTTAATTGGTGTGATTTTCCCAAATTTGAACCAACTCTATCAATGTATCAACAGCTTTTTGCATATCTTGGACGGAAACGTATTCCTGACGTGAATGAATTCCCATTTCTCCTGTAAATAAATTCGGACAAGGTAAACCCATGAAAGATAAACGAGAACCGTCTGTTCCTCCACGGATAATCATTGGTAAAGGCTTCACTCCCGCTTTTTCCATAGCTTGAATTGCATAATCCGTCACAAAAGGTACATCTTTAATGATTTCCTTCATGTTTCGGTATTGTTCTACAACTTTAAAAGTATAACTTGCGCCTTTAAAATTTGCAATCGTTTCTTTTAAAATGTTTTCCAAACGTGTTTCATGCTCCACTAATTTTGATGTATCGTGGTCACGAATAATAAACGAAACTGTTGCTTCTTCTAATCCTCCAGAAATTGCAACTGGATGAACAAATCCTTCACGATCTTCAGTTGCTTCTGGACACCACTCATTTGTAGGTAAAGCTGAAATAAAAGCAGCTGCAATTTTCGATGCATGTACCATTTTACCTTTCGCATAACCTGGATGAGCACTTACACCTTGAATTGTAAACGTCATCGCATCCGCTGAAAAAGATTCGTCTTCAACTGAACCTAAAACACCTGAATCTAATGTGTATCCAAAGTCAGCATTCAATTTTTCCATATCCAAATGCTCTACTCCTCTTCCAACTTCCTCGTCTGGTGTGAACAAAATGCGAATTGGACCGTGAATAATTGATGGATCAGCTTGAAGTTGATTGACCAAGTCCATGATAATCGCTACTCCAGCTTTATCATCTGCTCCTAGTAAAGTCGTTCCTGAAGCTGTAATGATATCGTCTCCAATTCGTTCCTTTAAATAGGGATGATTTTCGATAGTAATAATTTGACTTGAATCATCTGGTAAAACTATTGCTTGACCCTGATAATTTCTGTGAACAATAGGTTTTACGTTCGTTCCTGAACAATCAGGTGCAGTATCCATGTGTGAACAAAAACAAATAGTTGGAAGATTATTTTTTGAAGAATTTGATGGAATTGTTCCAAAAACATAGCCCCATTTATCCATTTCAGCATCTTTAATTCCTAATGCAAGTAATTCACTTACCAAGACTTTAGCTAAATCTTTTTGTTTCATTGAAGATGGAAAGGAAACTGAATTCGGATCAGCTGTTGTATCAATTTGAGCATAACGAATGAATCTTTCTTCTACTGAATAAGCTATTTTCTTCATAATGTATTAGTTTAACTACAAAAATAGTTTTTTTCAAGAAGTTTTCCCTTTCACACAAAATAAAGAAGTAGTTTTGTTTCGTGAAAAGCGAAGATTTAACAGCCAATTTTCATTTATTTGAACAAAATACATCAGGAATTTCATTACCTGAGAAGTTTACTTTTCCTTTTTATTACGATCCTCACCCTTTATCTGTGTTGGCTTCGAATCAATTAAAAGAACAATTAGAAAAAATCCAATTACAACATAATTTTGGTTTAAGTCATCTTGAAAATCATTCAGATGAAGAACTAGTAATCGGAAAAATGTTTGGCGTGTTAGTGGTTAAAAATGAGAAAAATCAACTCGTATTTTTACAAGCGTTTTAAGGTAAATTAGCGAATTCTAATCATCACGAAGGTTTTGTTCCCCCAGTTTTTGATATTCTGACAGAAGATGGCGTTTTTCGAACAGGAGAAAAAGAATTGGAAATTTTCACAAAGCAAATCAATGAACTAGAATCAAATCCTGAGATCGAAAAACTAAAATTAGAATTAGAAAATAGCATTCAAATTTCAAACAATACCATTCAAGAAATTAAAAGCGAGATCAAACTTCGAAAGAAAAAAAGGGATGAAAAACGCAAAGAAAATTTAAGTCAAGACGAACTCGAAGCCTTGAAAAAAGAAAGCTTTTCAGAACAATTTTATTTTAAAAAGACAACATCCAAACTGAAAGATGACCAATTAGTCATAAAGAATAAATTAGATCTTTTATTGAACGAAATTGAAGAACTCAAAACAATACGAAGAGATAAATCTTCATCTATTCAAAAGCAATTATTTGCAGCCTATTCCTTTCTAAATAAAGCTGGAAAAACAAAAGATTTAAATGATATTTTCGCACACATTCCAACAGCGAGTAAAATTGCTGGTGCTGGCGAATGTTGTGCGCCGAAACTTTTACAATACGCATTCATAAACAATTTAGAACCCATTTGTATTGCTGAATTTTGGTGGGGACAATCTCCAAAATCTGAAATCCGAGTTCATGAACATTATTATCCTGCTTGTCGCGGTAAATGTGAACCCATTTTAGGTCACATGTTGGAAGGAATTGAAATGGATCCCAATCCATTAATTGAACTTCCAGATGCTTCTATTGAATTGCCAATAATTTATGAGGATGAGTTTTTGTTAGCTGTTAACAAACCCGCTGAATTTCTATCTGTTCCTGGAAAAACAATCAATGACTCTGTAGCTGAACGAATGAAAAAATACATTCAATCTCCAAATGAAGCGTTTGTTGTACACCGTCTAGACATGTCTACTTCTGGAATTTTGCTGGTTGCGAAAGATTTAGAAACATACAAAAGACTTCAAAAACAATTCATCAAACATTCGATTCAAAAGCGATATGTTGCATTATTGGATGGTGAAATTGAAAACGAATCTGGACGAATTGAACTTCCACTTCGTGTGGATATTGAAGACAGACCAAGACAATTGGTATGTGAAGAATTTGGAAAACACGCATTAACGGAGTACGAAGTAAGAGATCGAAAAAATGGAAAAACACTGATCTATTTTTACCCGAAAACAGGAAGAACACATCAATTACGCGTACACGCAGCACATTCTTTGGGTTTAAATGCTCCAATCATTGGCGATGATTTATATGGAGACAAAGCTGAACGATTGTGTTTACATGCAGAATGGATCGACTTTTATCATCCCTGGAAAAAGGAACGCATGCAAATCCACTGTCCGATAGAATTTGAGTTTTAAGATTTCATCAATTGAGCTGCATGTGGAGCAAAATAAGTCAAGATCCCATCTGCACCTGCTCTACGAATACTCAATAGCATTTCCATTACTGCGCGATCGTAATCAATCCAACCATTTTTGGCTGCAGCGTAAACCATCGAACATTCACCTGAAACATTGTAAGCAGTTATTGGCGTTGAGAAGTTTTCTTTCAATAAATGAATTACGTCTAAATAACACATTGCAGGTTTTACCATTAAAAAATCAGCACCTTCAGCAATATCTAATTCTGCTTCAATTAAAGCTTCACGTTTATTTGCTGGATTCATTTGGTATGTTTTTTTGTCGCCCGATTTTGGTGCAGAATTCAATGCATCGCGGAATGGACCATAAAAAGCACTTGCGTATTTCGCGCAATAAGACATGATTGAAACATCTGTGAAACCATTTTGATCCAAAGCAGAGCGAATCACTCCTACTCGTCCGTCCATCATATCCGAAGGACCGATGATGTCAATTCCAGCTTGAGCTTGAGCCACAGACATTCGAGCTAAAATAGGTAAAGTTTCATCGTTTACAATTTCTCCATCCCTAACAAGACCATCATGACCATCAGAAGAATAAGGATCTAGAGCTACATCCGACATTAAAACTGCTTCGGGGAAACGTTTTTTAATTTCATGAATATAGTGAAGATAAAAGTTTGATTCAGCGTAACTGTATGAACCAATCGTATCTTTTAATTCTTCGTCAACAGCTGGAAAAAGGTCAAAAGTATGAATTCCCAATTCCATCCATTTTTCAAACTCTGGAAGTAAACTATCCAAGCTCCATCGGTAATTACCTGGCATCGAGCTAACTTCCTCTTTAATTCCTTTACCATCTTTTAAAAAGACAGGATAAATTAAATGTTGTGCTCCTAATTGAGTTTCTTCAATCATTGAACGAATAGCAGCATTTTTGCGGTTTCTTCTTGGACGAATTTGCATACTTAAATTTTGATGAAAACTTTTCTCAAAAGTACGTTTTATCTTTAAATCAAGGTTTATTTTTTAACAGTTACACGATTTTTCATATTCCATCTAACTATCATTCAGTTCATTAAATAGATTTTTTATTAAACTTTTTTAACAAATCTAAAATGTGTACTATATTTATTACTATATTCACAATGTTAATTGAGAAAAAACTTCGATGAGAAAATTACTACACTTCACATTTGCCGCTTTATTCGTATTAGGGATAAATTCCTGTGGAAGCGAGCCTAAAAAACCAGAAATTGAAAAGGAAGTTCTAGATCCAAATTCTGCTTTAAATATGGATTTTGAAGGGAAAATATTTAGCATTCCTTCTCCTATGCAAACTGCTTTATTGATGGAAGAAGTTAACGCTCCATTCAATGCAAGTATTTTAAATGATATCAGCAGTGTTGAAAGTTACAATACAGATTACCAAAGAGCATTGAATCTTGGTATCTACGGTACAGATTTAGGATATTTGAGTGTTTACAAAAAGAATAGTGATGCATTAAGATATTTGTCAACAGTTGAAAAATTGACAAATAAACTTGGTTTAGAGGGTGCTTTCGACAAAAACTTCATTACTCGATTTGAAAAAAACTCAACAAATAAAGATTCAATGATGGTTATCGTTGCAGATGCTTTCAAAAAATCGGACAGTTATTTGAAAAGTAACAATCGCAAAGAAATTAGTGCATTGATATTGATTGGAGGCTGGATTGAATCTTTGTATTTAGCTTGTGAAATCAACAAAGCAAAAGCAGATGTTAAAATCATTGAACGTATTGGTGAGCAAAAAGAAACACTAAATACAATCATTGAAATTTTAAAGAATTACAATAAGAAAAATAGTTACGATGATTTAATTGCTGAAATGGAATCTTTGCAAGGATTTTTTAATCAAATTGAAGTATCGTATGATTTTGCACAACCAAAAACAGATGCTAAGAAGAAATTAACAACACTTCAACACAATATGGTTGTTCGATTAGATAATAATTTATTGAATTTTATCTATCAAAAAATAACTTCTATTCGATCATCAATTATATAACTTACAACACATGAAAAAATTAGCACTTTATACTTTCTTTTCTTTTTTAACTGTAGGATTTGCAAATGCGCAAGATTGTGAATCTTTAGTAAAAGAATGTGAAGTAATTCTTAAAGGAAAAGAAAAAAACTTTGTTTCTGATGGTCAAGTTTACACTGCTTTTTTAGATCGTGAAAAAGCGGAGTTTAAAACGACATTCTTTGGTGGTACTGTTTATAGAATTGCGGCTACTGCTGGAACAGATGATAACTATGTGATCTTTACAGTTAAAGACTTTAAAGGGAATATCATCTTTACAAATAGAAATTACAAAAACTCTGAATACTGGGACTTTAAAGTTCCAAAAACAATTCCAGTGATTATTGAAACTGAGTTAGACTTAGAGAAAAAAGTTACTGGTTGTGCAGTAATGATGATTGGATTCAAACGTTAATTTAAGCTTACTATTTCCACAATTCTATGAGTGAAAGGATACTTCGCGCATTAATGCAACTATTTGCAATTATTGCTGTTGTCGACGAAAATGAAAATGAAGAAGATTCAAAAGTAAAAAGTTCGAAAGGTCGAATTATTATTGAAGCTTTTTTGAAAACTGAGCTTAGTAATGAAATGATTCATCGTTACTTAGATTTGTTCGATGAATTTCTTGCAATGCATCATGGTGGAACAAATAAAAGAGATGGTGCAAAGAAACGTACTTCTGTAAACTCAGTTAAAGTTCTTCGTATTTGTTCTCAAATCAATGAAGAATTGACACAACGTCAAAAAATGATTGTGTTGTTACGTGTTTTTGGTTTTATAAATGCAAATAACAATGTAACTGAACAAGAATCTGAATTCGTACAAACAGTATCTGAATCATTTAACATTTCTCCAGAAGAATACTCGTCTCTAAAATCATTCATTGAATTAGATGAATCCCAATTATTGGATCAAAAAGGATTCTTGTATGTTTCTGGACATGAATTGGAATTGACAAAAGCGAAACAAATTGTTTCTAAAGGATTTATTGGAACTGGACGTTTCATCCGAATGGAAAGTGTAAACACTATATTTTTCCGCTATTTCGGTGAAGATCAATTAAATCTTAATGGTCTAAACGTTAAAGAAAAAACTAGTCAGATCTTCAATCAAGGTTCCATTATCAAAACTTCCAAAAGTGGTTCCGTATATTATAGTGATGTCATTTCTCGTTTCTTAGAAAGTAAAGATCGTGAGAAAATATCATTAATAGTTGACAATGTTGTTTACCGTTTTAAAAATGGAAATGTTGGTTTACATCCAATTAACATTGCTGAAAACGAAGGGACACTTATTGGAGTGATGGGTGGATCAGGTGCTGGAAAATCTACATTCTTAAATGTAATGAACGGAAACTTATCCCCTTCTGAAGGTTCTATTAAAATTAATGGAATCGATTTACATAAAGAAAAATCAAAACTTGAAGGTGTAATTGGTTTTGTTTCTCAAGATGATCTATTGATTGAAGAACTTTCTGTTTTTCAAAATTTATATTACAATGCAAAACTATGTTTCAATAAACTTTCAGAACTTGAAATAAAAAAGAAATGTATTGAATTGTTATCTGACATTGGTTTAGGTGACGCATCTCATTTAAGAGTTGGAAGTCCTTTAGATAAAACAATCTCAGGTGGACAAAGGAAACGTTTGAATATCGCTTTAGAATTAATTCGTGAACCATCGATTTTATTTTTAGATGAACCAACTTCAGGACTTTCATCGCGCGATTCAGAAAATATTATGGATATGTTGAAGGAGTTAACTTTAAAAGGTAAACTCGTTTTCACAGTTATTCATCAGCCTTCTTCAGACATTTTCAAAATGTTTGATAAACTTTTCTTGTTAGATCAAGGTGGATATCCAATTTTTAATGGAAATCCGACAGATTCGGTTGTTTATTTCAAAACACATGTACACCATGTAAAAGCAAATGAACGTGAATGTCCGATTTGTGGAAATGTGAATCCAGAAATGATTTTCAATGTCATCGAACAAAAAGTTGTAGATGAATACGGAAATCAAACAAAATATAGAAAAGTAAGTGCCAAAGAATGGAATGAACGCTATTTAGAGGCCGTTCCACCAGCAGAATACACAAATGTTACAACTCCAATTATGGGAACATCCCATATTGCGAATAAAATCAAACAATTTAACGTATTCTTCAAAAGAGATATTTTAAGTAAGTTGGCAAACAAGCAATACATGTTGATTAACATGTTGGAAGCTCCTTTACTTGCTGCTATTTTAGCCTTTTTCGTTAAATTCTTCAATGAAGAAACAGATGGAAAAGGAGCATACTCTTTCTTTGGAAATGAAAATATTCCTCAATATTTATTTATTTCAGTTGTTGTTTCTCTATTCCTAGGATTAACAGTAGCAGCAGAAGAAATTATCAAGGATAAAAAGATCTTAAAACGTGAAAGTTTCTTGAATTTATCGCGCGGATCTTATTTGTGGTCGAAAATTGGAATCATGTTTATTATTTCTGCAATCCAATCGGCTTTATACGTATTTGTTGGAAATCTTATTCTCGAAATTGAGGGAATGTGGTTTGCTTATTGGTTTGTGTTGTTTACAACAAGTTGTGCTGCAAACGTTCTTGGTTTAAATATTTCAAGTGCTTTCAATTCTGCAAAAGTAATTTACATTACTGTTCCTTTATTGATTATTCCTCAATTACTTTTTTCAGGTGTAATTGTGAAGTTTGACAAATTACATCCCCTACTTTCAAGTTCAAATGAAGTTCCATGGGTTGGAAACGTGATGTTCTCTCGCTGGTCATATGAAGCTTTGGCTGTTACACAATCCGCAGATAATTCACATGAAAGTCCACTGTTTGATCTCAATCAACAAAAAAGTAATGCTGCATGGAAACGCGATTATTGGGTTCCAGAAATGAAAAATCAGTTAAATGTTCTTGCTGACAAAAAAGCGAAATTGAAAGATTTTGAAAAGGCAAAACGCATTTTAACAAATGAAATTGCAAAAGAACAAATAAAATGGGCAAACTTAGAATGTAAAGACTGTAAAGAGTTACTTTCTAAATTAAGCTACCGAAAATCAAATGAAGCAGTTCAAATGAATGTTGCAAGTTTTATTGATATCATCAAAACTCAATCAAATAAAACGTACAATGAAAGCTCTAATGCTATTGATAAATACATTGAAAAAATTGGAAACAAAAAATTCCAATTGTCAACGGATAATTATCTAAATGAAAGTTTACAAGATTTAGTGACAAACCGTACTGAAGTAAATAAAATTCTTATCACTAAAGATGAATTGATACAGAAAGATGATCCACTTTATATCAATACAATAGGAATGCGTTATTTAGATGCTCCATTCTATTCATATGAAAAGCACTTATTTGGAGCAAAAGTTTCTACTTATTGGTCAAATATGGCAATCATTTGGTTAATGACAGTCTTTTTAATTCTTTTATTGTATTACGATATACTTCGAAAAATCTTAGAATTCAAACTATTCAAAGGAAATAAAGAAAGTTAATTCATAAAAAAAGGTCTTCAATTGAAGACCTTTTCTTTTATATAGTTTTTTAATTACATTAACATTCCTCCACAAACGTGAATTGTTTGTCCTGTAATATAAGCTGACATATCTGATGCTAAGAAAACTGTAGCGTTTGCAACATCTAATGGTGAACCTCCTCTTTTCAATGGAATAGTTGATCTCCATTCTTCAACAACTTTTTGATCTAATGCTGCTGTCATTTCTGTTTCAATAAATCCAGGAGCAATCGCATTGCAACGAATATTACGTGAACCTAATTCTTGTGCAATTGACTTTGTAAAACCAATTAATCCAGCCTTAGAAGCCGCATAATTTGATTGTCCAGCATTTCCGCTAACTCCAACAACAGAAGACATATTGATAATAGAACCGGAACGTGCTTTCAACATTGGTTTTTGAACTGCTTTTGTTAAATTGAAAGCTGATTTCAAGTTGGTATTGATTACATCATCCCATTGTTCTTCAGTCATACGCATCAACAATGTATCACGTGTAATTCCTGCATTATTTACTAAAACATCAACTGTTCCAAATTCAGCTACAACATCGTCAACCAATTTTTGTGCTTGATTGAAATCTCCAGCATCCGATTTAAAACCTTTTGCAACTCCTCCATTTGCTGTTAATTCAGCTTCTAAGGCACGTGCTTTTTCTTCAGATGATAAATATGTAAAAGCAACTTTTGCTCCTTGTTTCACACATTCTTCTGCAATTGATTTACCGATACCTCTTGAAGCACCCGTAATAATTACTACTTTATTGTCAAGTAAACCCATAGTTTGTTTTTTTGGTTAGCAAAGATAAAAAAATCAACAATAGAATCAATTGAAAAGATCCCAACTCACCCCAAATCTAAATTGAAATGGTGCAAAAGGAAATCCAAGTGCTGTGAAATTTTGACTTTGCTTAAATAATTGTTCAATATTTTCAAAGCGAATGTTCCATCGTAAAAACCCTAAATCATAGGAATTAAATACATGTAACCGCGCTGTTGCATTCATTCTTTCCGTCGTTTGAATCGGAACATATTCATCCACAAAACCTGAGTAATCAACTAGTTCCTGTTCGGATTGGTATCCCAATTCAACGCCAATTACTGTTTTTAATTTTTTGGATTTTAACAATGTTCCTTCAAAACCAAAACGAGCAAATGTCGAATAAGAAGAAACAAAAACTGATGAAAAATTAGAATATTTCAATAAAGGCTGGAAAAAGAATTTCTTGAATTTAAATTCAGATCTCAATTCAATTTTTGTTTGACTAACTGATTCTAATGTATCTTGTCTGAATTGATTATTTAAAAAATAAGCTTGATTTTTAATTTGCTTGTGTGAAACAAGTAAAGAAAAAGGAATTTTCGTTTCAGTTGAATTTAACAATAAATCAAGTCCGATTTTTTGAATCAACTCCTTGTTCGTCCAGGAATAATTCAATCCATTTCCAATATACTGACGCTGATTTAATAAAGGATACTTTTCACTAAAAGAAGCATTTATTCTAAGATTCAATTTTTTAATTGGTTGATGAAAAGAAACTTGAAAATTCTTCTCCCCTTTTGCTCCAATTAAAGTTGATTCAAGATTTGTTCGAATCACAGAATTAATAAATCTATATTCGGCATTTAAATTTAAACCAAACTCAGTTGTATCCAAATGTGTAATTAAATTGTCATAATCCCAATAAGTCAAATTCGCTCCAAAACGTGCAAACAACTTTTTCCCTTCAAAGAAAAGTCCCGCTTTATTTGTTAAACTCGATTTTTCCCAATAATCTTTCGTGTTTAAAGAATCAAAATTTATTTGTGTGTAGTTTAACTCATCAAATTGATCTTCCAAATAACGTTTATTTGAAATTTCTAACTCAGGAATATAAAAGACTCCAATTTTTTGTTCGTTTTGAGAGAATGAAAAATAATTTTCTGAGCTAGCTTTGAAGTAACGTGAAACTTTTGAAGCTGTTGTTCTCTCTACATTTTGAAAATCGAAACCTAAACTATCTGATGTTAAAGTATCTCCAAGAAGTCCCCAATTCAAGTC
>JBKDZA010000085.1:0-6772 GCA_046308455.1 Fluviicola sp. | reverse complement strand
ATCAATTGACAATAAATCTTGGATGTAACGTAGTTTTTTACGTTCTACTGGTTCAATAAAACTGATTGAAATCCCTCGTTTACCTGCTCTTGCTGTTCTACCACTTCGGTGTGTGTAATAATCTGGATCATCAGGTAATTGATAATGAACAACAAAGCTCAGGTCTTCAAAATCAATTCCGCGAGCAGCAATATCTGATGCAATAATGTATTGAAATGTCCCTTGATGGAATTGTCTCATGGCTTTTTCGCGGTCTTTACGAGTCATTTCACCAAAGATTACTGTTGCTTTCTTATCGTGTTGAACAAAAAAACGTTGTAAAAATTCTACATCTCCTTTGGTTCTACAAAAAATTATTCCCCTCGCCTTTTTCATTGTTGAAAGGAATTCAATCAAATAAAGTGGTTTATCTTCTTTTTGACATTCGATGTATTGATGTTCAATGTTTGGATTAATAACATCAGCAGTTGAAACAGTAATTCTAGGAGAATCTTTTTTCAAAGTCGTTCGAATCCAATTGTTTAAATCACCGTGAATTGTCGCGGAAAACAACCATTTCTTGTGAAAATCATTAGTGTAAGCTAGAATTTTATCAATTTCTTTCATAAAACCTTTTGCATACAATTCATCTGCTTCGTCTAAAACCAACGTTTTAACACGATCCAATTTTACTGCTTTTTTCTGAAGTAACTCTAACAAGCGACCTGGAGTAGCAACGATAATATGTGTTGGTCTTTTCAAACGAAAAATCTGATCTTCCAGAGACTCACCTCCTATTATTTTTTCAATAAAAATGGGTTCAAGATTTTTTGAGACTTTGAAAATTGTTTTCGCAGTTTGTAAGACTAATTCTCGAGTCGGAACTAAAACTAATGCTTGTACATCTTTGTCTTTTGGATCAATTCTTTGCAAAATTGGAACTGCATAAGCAATCGTTTTACCAGAACCTGTATGTGCTTGACCTACAAAATCCTGATGCTCACTGATTAAATATTTCCAGGCACTATTTTGAATTGGTGTAGGTTCTGTATATCCTAATTCCGTCAAACGACTGATTAGTTCTTTTTTTATTGCGAATTGTGTCTTCATTTCAAGTGCAAAGGTATTCAATTCATTGGATACTTGATGAATTTTATTTAATCGTCATCATCGAATTCTTCAAAATAACCATACTCACCTTTATGATCATCTTCGCTCACAATTTCCCAAAAATCCCACATTTTATGTGTTTCATAGTTGACGTAAATTTTTTTCCAATCAATGTTATTGATGACTATTTCAAGTGGACTTTCAATTGTGTATGTAGTTTGAAAACCATGTTTTTCAAGTGCAAAGATTATTTCAGATCGAATTTCAATGAGTCCTTTTTCAGAGTAAATCAAATCATTCGTGTCAAAATAAATAGATAATTTTTGAGTCCTTTTTGCAACAATTTCTTCTAATTGTGAGAAATCATAAACACAATATGCCCAACATTTTTTTAGGTCCACATTTTCAGATTCTTCTAAATGCATTTGACAGAAAAAACGTGCGTTTAATTCATCAATTCCAACTCCATGAATAGAAAGTATTCCAGATTTATTTAATTCATTAAATGCTTCAGCAAGTTTTTTTGGATCTGTTAATTCAGGCCATTCTAGGCACTCTTTCATGTGTAATAATTGTACACTTTGCGCCGTATACCTGATCCATGTAATTGGAAGTGGGCTCTCAAAACGCTCAGAAAAAGAATCGATTAAGTCTAAAACATAGTATTCATGCCAATCAAAACCGATGTGTTCACGAACGAAAATTTCATCGTACATTTCCACTAAATTCGGATGCTTTGGAAATTTTATTCCTTGTGCGTATTTGTTTAAAAGCTTAATGAAATCAGGATCCGATAAATGTTCTACAAAATCATCATCTTTTTCCGCTTCCAATGAAAAATATTCATCCAATTGAATGGCTTCTTCCAATAATATCAAACATTCTTCTTTATTTCCCAATAAGGCATTGATGCTACTTTTACCATATATATAAAATGCGATACTTTCATCTTCATGCCATTCTGGAAGATCGGGAAACTCAAAATCATCAGAAATCTCTTTATTATTTGATGAATTTAAATTTTGAAACTTGGTTAATTTGTCAATTATTCGGTCATAAAGTTCTAAACCTTTGTGTAAAAAAGGAACAGCTTTTTCTCGTTGATTGTCTTGTAATAACAAAAAACCAAGATTATGAAATTGTGCTGGAAAATCATTTTCAGGTTCTAAGTCTAAAATTGATAAATGAAGATTTAAAGCTCCTTTAAAATCACCTTTTATTCGAAGAAATACAGCTTCATTATAAATGTCTTCCCAAGTTTTCAATCGCGTATAATGTTTTGATATTGAAGCCATTGAATAATCTCATTTAAAGTATTAAAAGAGAATGTTTCAGACAATTTGCTATATTCTTCTATTGTACAAGAAGTACAACTTTGAAACAGATGATTTTGATTTTTAATTTCTATTGTTTTGAAATTTTTATTTCCGTTTTCTGTTAAAATCCGTTCAATTTCAAGCAAATTTTGGTGTGAATCAACTTGAATGTCTTTACTTCCATTTAAGGCTAAAACTGGAATTTTTAAGGTTTTCAAATAATCTTCAGCATCTGTTATAATGAAGGTTTTTAACCAAGGCGAACACAATTCTTGGGTAGTTGATTCAATAAAATCATCAAAAGAAAGACCCGTAGATTTCTCAATACTTTCAATACTGTCTTTGTATAAATTATTTAAGAAAAGTCTAGTTTCAGCTTGACATTTATTCAAATCTTGATTTTTAGCAAAAATTGAAACAATTCCATCATAAAGTTTATCACTAGAACCGTCATCTGTCCAATTTGGGTCTTGACTTTTAGTAATTAATTTGGATTGAAGTTTTAATATCTCAGCTCCTGAAACACCAGGACCGGCTAACAAAATAATAAAATCCACTTCTTTATTCGTTGACGCAACAATTGGAGCGATTAATCCGCCTTCGCTGTGTCCCATTAAACCGATTTTACTTTTCTTAAAGTCTTTTCGTTTTGAAAAATAATTGACAATACAATCTACATCTTTTGAAAAATCAAACGAAGTTGCTGTTCTAAAATCTCCTGTAGATTCAGCTACTCCTCGATCATCGTAGCGAAAAACTGCACATCCATTTCTAGTCAAATAGTCTGAAATAACTAAAAAAGGTTTGTGCCCCATCAGTTCCTCATCTCTATTTTGAGGTCCACTTCCAGAAATTAAAATCACTAAAGGGTAATTTCCTTTTTTTGTAGGTTTAGTCAATGTACCTGATAAAGTGAGATTTGCAACTTCATTTTTTACAGTAATATTCTCAGAAAAATAAGGAAAAGGTTCAATTGGATCTTGTGGTTTTTTAGCTTTTTCTAAATTTGATTTTTCTCTTGTAAAAACCAAAGGAATATCCATCCCATTTTGAGTAAAAACACCTGTAATTGTTTGATTGGTCAACTTTCCAGAATATTTCGCTTTTAATTTGGAAACTTGAAACTGAAACTCAGGATCAGTAAAAAAAGTACTATCAGCTTTAATTCCAAAGGCTTTTTGAGTTGGACTATCTAATTCAGAAGAATAAGTCGACTCAGTTTTGGTCACGTGAATTACAATAGGAATTTCAGTGCCTTGAATGGATAATTTACCATACCATTCACCTGTAATCTCTTGAGATGAAAGGAACAAAGGAAAACAAACTAGAAGAAATAGTAAAAGTTTCATCAATTAAAATCGAATTTCATAATTTGAATTTCCTTCAGTTGGTTTGATCAATTCAGCGTTTATGGATTCACATAAATTACGCACTAACATTAGACCTATTGTCTTTAAATTATCATAATCATTAAACTCAAAGCCATTACCATTGTCACCAATTTTCAAATAAGTTATGCCATTATTCTCATACAACTCCAACGAAAATAATTTTCTTCCATTGTCGTTTTTTGCGTGTTTTACTGTATTTAAGAATATTTCTGTTACAATCATTCCTAAATTCAATGCTTTTTTAGTGTCACAAAAACCTGATAATTTTTGAATGGAGATTTTAAAATCAAGTTGCGGATATGTTTCTTTATATTCTTCAATTAATTCATTCAAGTATTCAGATAAATCGACTTCAGAATAATTTTCACGATTCAATAAAAGATCATGAATCTTCAGCATCGAATGGATCCGTTGCTCATATTCTTCAAAAATCACTTTAATATTGTTTTCATCTACAATAGACTTGTTCAATCTCAAAAGACTCAATAAAATCGCGAAATTGTTCTTAACTCTATGGTTAATTTCTTGAATTAACAGTTCTTTTTCTTTAATTGTAGCATCTAATTTATGCTGAATTCCTCTTCTGTACCTTGCCTCCAGATTGGAAGACATAACCATTGCGATACTGAAAATGAAATTTAAATTCTGCTCCGTATAATTTCGAATCGTTCTTCCAGTTTTCTCAAAGCACATCACTCCAAATACCTCATTTCCAATTCTTAATGGTACATCGACTAAAGTAATGATATCATTTGGAACAAAATAGGATTCTTTTAATTCTGCGACTTTTTCATCAATAAAACAATCATGGATATAGACGAATTTATTCTCTTTTAATAAGTTAAAATAATTTGGGAAATCTTTTTTATAGAGAATCGAGTCTTTTTTAAATTCATCTATTCTGTGATCATATTCTGCAATAGAAATCATAGCTGTTTTATCTGGGTTAAAAACCCACACATTGATGCGTTCAATTCTGAGGATTCGCGCAATTCTTTTTGCAAAATCTTGCATCATTGCGTCTATATCAGCAGGTTTCAACGTATGTATATCAGCTGCTGAAGTTAATTCATCCAATAAATTGATTTCTTGTGTAGCCATAGTAAATTAGAAATTAGTAAAAGTGTGTCAAAAATATAGCTTTATTTTTCTGAAAAACGCTCACTAATCAATTTCGGGTATTTTGGATTCAATTTCTTTAAAATATCTCTCATTATAACTAATGAAGTATATTCTTTTACCCAATTTTTATCAGAAGGGATTACATACCAAGGAATTGTAGAACATTTTTTTAGGATTTTTTCATACGTTTTCATCAATTCATCCCATTTGTCACGTGTTTCCCAATCTCCATCAGAATGTTTCCAATGTTTTTTTGGATCTGTTACGCGTTCCATCAACGTTTCTTCTTGTTTTTCCTTACTGATATGTAAATAAAACTTTACTACTTCAATATTGTTTTCTTGCAAATAATTTTCAAAAGCATTGATCTGATCGTAACGTTTATCTATCGTTCTTTTATCGATATAACCATAAACAGATGGTACCAGAATGTCTTCATAATGTGAACGAATAAACACGCCAATTTCTCCTTTTTTAGGAACATGTGGATGTACGCGCCATAAAAAATCATGTGCAAATTCTTCTTCAGAAGGTTTTACAAAATACTTTACATTGATCCAGCCAGGTGACATTCCGTGAAATAAGCCCTTCAACAAACCATCCTTTCCAGAACCATCAATTCCTTGAATTACAACTAGTAAGCCTTTTTTCTTTTCGGCAATTAATTTTCGAACTAACTCAACAACTTCATCTTGAAGTTTTGGTATTTCTAATTTTATTTGCTCTTTGTCCCATCCTTCTGGTTCAATCGTTGAAATTTTTTCTAACATATTATTTCGTATTTAGTAATAGATAAATCGGTAAATGATCGGAATATCCACCGTAGTATTTTGTGCCTCCATAAGTTGCACTTGGTTTTTCGTCTCCGTTTCTAAATTTAAACAATAATTCATCACGGTTTAAAATATGTGCGTTATTTTTTACAACATATAATTCTTGTTCTTTTACCAAATTTTGAGAAACTAGAAACTGATCCACCAATTCCCATTCTCCATCGTGAACAATTGAACCTTCTTTATTTTTAAATTCTGAAAGCATGAAATTCACTAAATCTCCTGGTTTTAATTCGTGCATTCCTTTTCCCCGCATGACTTCACGAATACTTTTATCGATTGGAGTATCGTTGAAATCACCCATTACTAAAACATTCTCATCTGGATTTTGTTTTAGGATTTCGTCAATTTTAGAACGAAGAATTTCAGCTATACCTACTCTTCTTGGTTCAGTTTCTTGCTTTCCTTCTCTTCTTGAAGGCCAATGATTAACAAAAACATGGAGAATTTCACCATTATTTACTTTTCCAGTTACATGTAAAATATCACGTGTAACGAATTCAGGCTCATCATCTAATTGAATGATTATTTTTTCTTCATCAATTAATTCAAAGCGTTCCGTATCATAAATCAAGCCCACATCAATCCCTCTTCGATCATTTGAATTGAAATGTGAAACCTTATATTTTGTCGATTTCAATTCATCTTTTTGAATCAAATCTTCCAATACATCTCTATTTTCAATCTCACAAAATCCAGCAAGTAAAGGGTTTTCACCTGTTGGCATGCGCAAAACATCAACTATTTTTGAAAGTTTAGTTTGATAACGCTCTTCGGTCCATTCCATTTCACCATCAGGTGTATATTCATCGTCGCCATCATTATTTGGATCGTTTTCTGTATCAAATAAATTTTCCACATTGTAAAACACAACTGGATTGTTTTCTATCGTCAATAATTTTGAACTTTCTGTCATTGTTGTTTTTTTTGAATTAGTTTCTTCGTTTATGGATATATCTTCTTGATTTTCAATTGATCCATCAGAACATGCAACTAAAAGTATACATAAAAGTAAAGGAGA
>JBKDZA010000084.1:0-2065 GCA_046308455.1 Fluviicola sp. | reverse complement strand
GGTGTTTTATATGGCTTAATTTGTTTTGATTAGAAAGTTGATAAAGGCCATCATCTTTAGTACAAATCCAGGTGTTAAATTTTTTATCGTTTTTAAATTTTGAAATATTTTTGTCTCTAAGAGGTAAAAGATATGAAGGACAGGTTAATTCAGAATTAAAAATAAAACACCCTTTCTGAGTTGAAACTAAGAGCTCTTTATTCAGTCTTTTAATTAAACACCGCGGTTTTTGATGAATTTCAAATTGATGAATTGAATTTTCGTTTTTCTTCAAGATTGAAGATCCAGAAATTAAAATCAGTTCGTTTTCACTTGTTTTTTCGAATCCATATGAACTTACCTTTCCGTTAAAAATTTTAAAATTCTTCAAATCTAAATCCAGTATGAAAACTGATTTTTTTGAACCTAAATAGTAATGTCCATCAAATGCTATAATATCCGTGAGAAAATAGCTATTTCCTTTAAGATCAATTTGTTTGATGTGTTGATTTTCTTGTACGAACAATTTCCCAGATACTGTACCGATGAATAATTTTCCATTTAGAACTTTCATAAATGAAATCCCATCCATTAAGTTTGGAATATTAGAATAGGAGAGGTAATTTGTGTTTTTACAATAATAAATTCCTTTTTCAATTGTGGAAACCCATAATCCAAATTGATTATCAAATAAAATAGAAGAAACAGTTACATCTTTCAAATAATGGTTGATGAAATTCAAATTTTCATCTAATTCAATTAGTCCACCATAGGATAAACCAACCCAAAAATGATTATTTGCAGATTGCTGAAAACAAATAATATCACTAGTAAAAACTTTATTGATTGTATCCCCATTTTTTTTAAAACACTCGATTCTGTTTTGTCGACTTAAGTATGTTCCTTTTGAATTATGGAGAATTCCACTTCTTTCCATTAACTCCTTATTATCAGGAAGATTTGCAATGTGCTTACCTGAAAAATCAATGATTTCTAAATAGTTTTTGTTTGTTTTGGGATTGTTTTTTTTTATTAAATGTAACTTTTGATTTGTCTTTTTATCATCTTTTACTCGGTCTAATGGTTTCCCATTAATCGAATAGTTAGAAGATTTGGTTTTGAATGTTTTATAAAAAGTGGAAACATATAATTGTGCATTTTCGTCAAAAAACAAGTCAAACGCAACTTGATTTGTAAAATTGATTTCTTTCGTTATTGTTTCTAAACCGGAAACTTTTTCAGCTTTATCATTTTCAATTTGATAAACTTTTGCTTTTGAATTCACAAAAAATAACTTTCCTTCAAATTCTGTGATAGCATAGGCAACTCTTTCACTTAGCGGAATATTAGTACAAGCAGAAATAAAAGTTGAACCATTGTGTTTTACAATTCCATGCTCAGTGAAAACCCAAACATATCCTTTTGAATCTTGAATAACATGATACACTTCAGATGCTGGAATTCCACTTTCAGAGCGTATGTTTTTAAACACCAATTGTTGTGAAAAAACATTCGTGCAATATGTGATGATAAGTATTAAAAAGGATAGTGAAACCTTATACATAGTACAAATGTAAGCTTTATTCAAAAAAAACGAAGAAAAAAAGCGGATGTGCAAAAAAGCTATCCTGTGGTTATAGAAATTTTTCAATAGAACTGAAATTTGTAAAAAAATATATATTATGAAAAAGTTAAAGTGTTTATTGATGATTATGGGTGGAATGCTCACAACATCAAACTTAAAAGCTCAAAGTTGTTCCGGTTATGTTCAACCTGCAAACGAATTTGTAAAAAATGGAGGGATGGAGTTTTTTTCCAAACCTTGTGCAAATTTAACAGTAAATAGTGCCTCAAATAATCTTACAGCTGTTGCTGGTTATCCTTGTTGTTTTTGGATTAATCCTCCAACAAGTCCTTCAACAGCAGTTGTTTCTACACCAGATTATTTTAATACTTGTGCTCCAACTCCAACAACAAATGCACAAGCTGGAAATTCAGCAAATGGTAATTTAAATTGGCAAAACTTCAATCCTTCAGGTTCTGGACCAATTGCATATATGCCGGTTTCTCCACATTTAGGAAACGG
>JBKDZA010000083.1:0-28128 GCA_046308455.1 Fluviicola sp. | reverse complement strand
GGTAAGATGACTCATAATTGACAACTTTGGACGGGAGCCAATTTAAGTCTTTTTCCCTTTCGGTGAAGAGAGAAGTTTTTACTTCTCTTTTCCTGAAAAAAACAATTGACTCCAAGTTGCATTTATTACTTGAATTTAACACATGCCATTTAGCAAATTAGAAAAAACCATGTAGGATAATTGTCCTATTAGCAAACCAGTCTTTTAGTAGAATCATGTATGCTAATTGGCAAACATGCTATTTAGCCATTTAGAAAATACGGTGTAAGAAAACTCATAAAATCCCTCTAAAACTTTATCTCCTTATCAACCACTTCTCGATCCAAATCAGAAACATCAATTAATTTAGCTCCTGGGAAATAATAAACTATGATTTGCTGGTAGTTGAATTTATACTTCGCCATTTTCATTGCTCCTTCTTGACAAAGTCCTACTCCATGACCGTAACCGCGACCGCGAATCAACACATCCGTTCCATCTGGATAACAATTAAAATAAGTCGATTTTAACTTGAAATGATCACGAATATCACGCAATGGAATTCCTAAAACAGGTGAAATGTAAAACGCACAACGATCGGGCTGATTAAACGTACAAATAAGCGGTCCGAAAATACTATCGGACGAAGGAAATTGAAATGTTTCTTCTAAATAATTTATCCAATCTTGTTGCGGAATGCGTTTTTCCCAAGTTGCCTGCTTCGTGTAAATACAAAATGTGTCTTTAAACGATTTTAAATAGTCGACTTTGTTGTTCCACACATAATCTGGTTCTGATGTCTGTCCACCACAATTCGCATGGAAATACGCATCAATTAAATGATCGTGCTGATCCACTAATACTTTTCCCTTGGTTTGTCGAACTGCTGAATCAATTACTGGTGTATAACGCAACTGGTAGTGATATGCCTGACAGTGCGTTCTATCACATAAATCAAATCCTTCTTTTGAATGTCGACCTCTCGTTTTCAGTGCATACGTTCTCGAAATGGTCGCTTGAACTTTGTAATACTCCAAATCTCGTCCACCTCCACCTTCCGACTCAACAACTCCACCTAAATAATTTTGCATGTCAACCAAATTGACAATCGTCAAACCTGATTCCGTTGCCAAAACTTCAACATCATCTTTGTATTTTCGCTCTTTAGCAGTTGAATTCTTCGGAGAATAAACAATACTTGTATTTAGTTTTGTGGTCACTAAATTAACTTTTGAAACCTGTGCAACTTCTGTCACTCCAATTTTTACACTTATTTTCCCTGTTGAAAGCCATTCTAAATCAACAAATTCATTGGGTAAAATCGTTCCGTATTCACTTGTATCACCAAAAACAGAAAACGAACCATTGTCATACGCGAAAACAATACGCTTGATTGTGTAATCGCGCAGTACTCCAATTCGTTGCTGTTGCGCTGATAATTGAATTACCAGAAAAGAGCAAAAACTAAGTAGTAATTGTTTCACATTTTAAATTTAACTACACATATTTCATGTGTTTGAACCCCCCAACAAGTGAAAATTCAAGCATTTATTCGTTTCAAACACAAAAATAATTCAGAGAATACAGCGAAAAATGTGCCGTTTAAATAGTTTTCAACAGTTCAGTAGCAACTTTCTTCGATGCGCCGGCTTCATTTGCTTCTTTTCCAAGCATTTCTTTCAAGCGTTTGTAGTTGGTTTCAATCGTTTTTCTTTTTTCTTGTCCCGGTAAAATCGCAATAAATTCTTCTTTTAATTTTTCCTCCGAACAATCCTTTTGAATCAATTCTTTCACAACTTCCTTGTTTAAAATCAAATTCACCAATGAAATGAATTCAATATTTACCAATCGTCTTGCGATTGCAATAGAAATCGGATTTCCTTTGTAACAAACAACCTGTGGAACTTCAAACAATGCCGTTTCCAAAGTTGCAGTTCCCGAAGTTACTATTGCAGTTTCTGCATGTTGCAACAATGGATAGGTTTGACCATAAACAATTTCAACTTTTTTATTCCCAATAAACGCATCGTAAAATTCAGGTTCCATGTTTGGAGCTCCTGCAATTACAAAGCGAAATTGAGGAAAAGCATCCACCAAAGAAAGCATGACTGGCAACTTAGATTTCAATTCTTGCTTTCTACTTCCTGGTAATACAGCTATAATCGGACGTTTATCTTTTTCAAGATCCAATTTCAATTCAAAGTTTCCCGCTTTTTGATAATTCTCAATTTCATCTAAGAGTGGATGTCCAACATATTCAACTTCATAGTTGTGTTTCGCATAAAATGCTTTTTCAAAAGGGAGAATCACAAATAATTTGAAAACATCTCGTCTGATTTTTTCAACGCGTTTTTCCTTCCATGCCCAAACCGTTGGAGAAATGTAATAATGAACTTTGATTCCTTTTTGCTTCGCCCATTCAGCAATTCGCATGTTAAAACCTGGATAATCAATCAATAAAATTGCATCTGGTTTAAACTCTTCAATGTCTGATTTACAAAAGCGAATGTTCTTTAAAATCGTACGTAGATTCATCAAAACTTCGACGAAACCCATAAACGCCAATTCACGAATGTGCTTTGCACACGTTCCACCAACTGCAATCATTTTGTCGCCACCCCAAAATCGTATATCTAAATCTGGATTTTGAGCATAGAGTTCACGCATGACGTTCGAACCGTGTAAATCGCCTGAAGCTTCACCCGAAATGATGTACAGTTTTTGTTTCATTGAATATTAACGAATCAAGTTTACATAAACAATAAACGGAATGAAAATGGCTGATCCAATAATGATTCCTCGAGCAATATCGTAGCGTTCTTTGTTTAAAAACAAGTAAAACCACAACAAATTTGGAATAATCGCTAGTGAAATAAAACGACTTTGAGCAATCATATTTCCAGTGAATTTATGCCACAGCACACTGAAATAGAAGTTTTGAGACCATGAAATCAGTAAAATGATTAAAGGCACAAAAACAAAAGGAGAAACAATTCCAATTATCAATCCAACTGTGCGTTTCGTATTCCAACTAATTTTCATTTTCAACTATTTTTTTAAGTAAATCTAAGGTGTGTTTTGCTGTCAAATCAAATTGAGTAGGAACAACTGTTGCATATCCTTCCTCTAAAAAATGTAAGTCTGATTCTTTCGAATAAACGTGTTCTTTAAAGTTTCCAGTCAACCAAAAGTAATCGCGTCCAAATTGATCCTGACGTTTGTCAAAACGATCTTCCCAAAAAGCCTTTGCTTGAGAGCATACTTTAATTCCTTTCAATTGATCAACTTTAGGAACATTTACATTTAAACACACATTCTCGGGCAATCCGTTTTCCAAAACTTGTGGAATCAGTTTTTCTGCAACACTTTTTGCATCTGTAAAATCTGCATCTGCTTCATAATCACAAAAAGAGAATCCAATACTTGGAATTCCTTCCATTGCTCCTTCTACTGCCGCTGACATCGTACCTGAATACAAGACATTCGTAGCTGCGTTTGACCCGTGATTGATTCCTGAAAGGATTAAATCAGGACGTCGATGCAATACTTCAATAATTCCCAATTTCACACAATCTACTGGAGTTCCAGTACAGGAAAAAGACTTTACACCTTCAAAAACACTTTGTTCTTCCAAACGTAGCGGGTGATTGATCGTAATCGCGTGTCCCATCCCAGATTGAGGTTTATCAGGAGCGACAACTATAACTTCTCCGAATTGTTTTGCAACTTCAACCAAACTAGCAATTCCTTTTGCGTAAATGCTGTCGTCGTTTGTTACAAGAATTAATTTTTTGCTAGCTTCCATTTCTTTCATTCAATTCTTTAATGCATAAACGACAGAAAAGAAACACTTATTCGCCTCCAGCAGCTTGAGCTTTTAATTCTTCAGCTGTTTTCTCTTCATATCCAGCAGGAATTTTCATACTGAATTTAGATTTATTTGCTTTCGTTTCAATTTTAGTTACCTCAAAATTCATTTTTATTCCATTTTGAATTGTTGAGAAAGCTAAAGGTGTTCCTTTAATGTCTTTTCTGAAAACTGTTTGACCTTCAGGGTTGACAATAATTTCTTCCGTAACCCACATTGTAACCATGTTATCATTTTCATCGATAATACGGTATTTCACACAGTTGTATCCTAAAATAGTTTTCGTTTCAGATGTTTTCTCAACTGTTTCATTTTTTTTAGGAGCTTCGGCTTCAGCATCACGAACAGCAATTTTTTGACCCATGATGTCCATTAAAGTCAAGGTTTTATGTTTTTTAGCATCGGAAACCGTAGAAATTTTCATAAACATCCCCATTTCCATATCTAACGCTGTCATATTAGGTTTGAAGTAAACAGTCATTTTCGAACCTTCAAACATAGCCGCAACTTGTTCTTGTTCCTCAGATTCCGCATCAACTTTAATTGAATACGCTATTGAACCTGTTTTTAATTGAGCGAAAGAAATCGATGTAAAAAGAATCGATAGTACAAAAAGTAATTTTTTCATGTTTTCTATTTTATTTAACCAAATATGGCGTTATATATGTCTTTTCCATTGGCGAAAAGAATCAATCCTAAGATAATCACAAAACCGATTGTTTGTGCAATTTCTAAAAAGCGTTGTGCTGGCGGACGACCTGTAATCATTTCATAAATCAAGAACATCACATGACCACCGTCCAATGCAGGAATTGGAAGTAAGTTCATTACAGCCAAACCAAAAGACAACAAAGCAGTTAGCATCCAAAAAGATCGCCAATCCCAGGTTGGAGAGAACATTTTTCCAATAGATCCAAAACCACCAAGTGATGTCGCTCCTTTTTTAGTTGCTAAAAATTTAAATTGGTATACATTCATGTACAAAGTTTTCCCACCCAAAGAGAATCCATTTGAAAAGCTTTCACCAAAAGAATAATTCTTTGTGTAAATTGCATTTGTATCACTCGATAACTTCACATCAGGTGTATATCCTAAAAGTCCAGTTTCATCTAATTTTATCGTTTTTACAAATTCTTTGTTTTTCCTTTCAATTAAAACTTCAATTTTCTTCCCTCTGTTCTTATACAAAGCGGATTGCATTTCATCGTGAAAATTAAATTTTTGATCATTTACAGCCAAAATTTTATCCCCTGCCTTTAATCCAGATTTCGATGCTATTGATTCTTTTTGAACTTCTTTAATTTTACCTGGAAAAGCTCTAAATGAAAATGCATTCATAGCCCCAGATTCAAACATTTTGTCATCAATATTAGCTGGTAATTTGATTGTTTCAATTTTCCCGTCTTCGTGTTGAACTTTGAACTTCGTTTTACCAAAAATCAAGATTTCAGCTCCTAATTTTGAGAAATTATCGACCTTTTTACCATCCACTTCTTGAATGATATCCCCACTTTTAAATCCGTATTGCTCGAAAAATGGGTGAACTGCAACTCCGTTTACTAATTTAGAATTATCGATTTTTTCTTCTCCCCAAACGAAAAGCACCATGATGTAGATCAAAAATCCAACGATAACGTTAACAGTTACACCACCCAACATGATGATTAATCGTTGCCAAGTCGGTTTTGAACGGAATTCCCAAGGTTGTGGTTCTTTTGCCATTTGCTCTTTGTCCATCGATTCATCGATCATTCCAGCAATTTTCACGTATCCACCTAATGGAATCCAACCGATTCCCCACTCAGTATCGCCAATTTTCTTTTTTAAGAGAGAAAATTTATAATCGAAGAACAAATAAAACTTTTCGACGCGTGTTTTAAACCATTTTGCAGGTAGGTAATGTCCGAATTCATGTACAACAATCAAGATTGAAAGTGCGAGTAATAATTGTCCGGCTTTGATCCAAAATTCCATAGTAATTTTTAAAGAAAAACAAATTTAAGAGAAATCAGAGGAAATTGTGAATTATAAGCTATAAATTATCAACTAATTCAAAATTGAAAATGGAAAATGGAAAAACAAGCCGTCTCTTTCAGCCGAAATCAAGCCACTAAATTAAGTTCTGATTTAATGATTTATGGAATAAAAGTTTATATTTGGAAATATGCTTATATAATCCGCCAATTCAGCCAAATGGGAAGTTTAGGCATAATTTTGTAAAGTAAACATATGTATACAAAACAATGGGGGAAATTTTCGAAAAAATATGTCAAGCTGCATTTACTGGAAATACAAAGGAGCTAAAGATTTTATTAAGAGAAAAAATTGACCTTAATCAAAAAGGAAAGAATTGGACTCCACTTCATTCAGCTATTGAAAATCAAAATTTAGATTGTTTAAAACTACTTATCGAATATGGTGCAGATGTTGAATTCATTGGAGATGAAGGAGAAGGATTTCCATTGGAGCATGCAGTTGATATCACAATTCAGTCTAACAATAATACCGGAGGCAAAGAAGGTGATGAAAATTTAGATATAATAACTGTACTTTTAGAAGCTGGAGCCAATCCTAAAACAGCAATCTCTTTAGCAAAAACCTATGGTAGTAAGAAAATTATGGCCAAATTAAATTCATATCAATAGAATACATAACAAATTCACCAAATAAGAAAAATCTTCAAAAGTACTATATTTGTTATGTGCCTTTTCCTATTTGAAAAACGTTATGGAATAGTGTTCAATAAGAATACACTTTGGACAATGAGAAATTTAAAACACTAGTTCGAATTTGTCTCAAAATCAAACATTTCTACATGTGAATATTCATATTTGAAATTCAATTTAAAAATCCGTAAATTTGATTTCAATTTAAGAAGTGAAAATCTAAAAATGAATAACCCAAAATATTTGTATAAATCTGAAGAATCTCTTAAAATTTATGAGTTTAAAAGCGAAGGTCCAAAAGGAGTTATTCTTAAAATGGTTGAATATTCTGAAACTGGAACTGAAAATATTTACAACCTTGCTTTTGGCGATTTTAATGAAAAAACAAATACAATAGATGATTCATCTATTACAAATAATGGTGATAGTATTAAAGTTTTAGCTACAGTTGCTTCTACAGTTTATGCTTTTACAGAGAAATATCCTAAAGCTTGGATATTTGCAACAGGAAGCACAACTATTAGGACAAGACTTTATAGAATGGGGATAACTAATAATCTTGTTGAAATAAAAGAAGATTTTAAAGTTTTTGGATTGACAATTGAAGAAAATAAATGGGAAGAATTTATCGTTGGTGAAGATTACGAGGCATTTTTGATTACAAAAAAAGAAAATATTTAATGTTATGAAAAAGATAGAACAGCTCAATAGCTCTAAAGTTCCAGTTATTGTATTTGATAAAAAACTAGAACAATTTAGAAATAAAATTCTTTTTCCAGAGAAACTAGCAAAAGCAAACGAAATTCTAACTAAGGTAGGACTTCCTAAAAAAGTTTTGAAATAAAAACATAATTAATAGTACCTAAAATCAAATTATAGTTTCTATTGGGATTGTGTATCATCATCTCCTGTATTTTACTGGATTTTCATTGTTTCGATATTCATAACTAAATACAACTGTAAAAAGTTGAATTAGAAAGAAAATAAAATGACACATCTAAAACCGATTTTAATACTCTTCATTCTTTTTATGAATCACTCTTTAAACGCACAGTCAGATTCGATTTTTGAAACTATTTTTTATGCGCAAAGAGACGCCTATTTAAAAGATTTCGCAAATTTGTCTATGAAATGTGAAGGTGCAAAAGAACCTTTACTTGCTATGGATAATGCATCCGAAGAAGAACTTTATAAATTATATCGACCAGATTGTTTGTATAAAGATGAAAAAGATGAATTTTCAATAAGTGACTTCAATTCAAATTATTTTTTTGATCATGATAAAACTGAAATTTCACTAAACGAAACGATTATTGAACTAAATCCTTTTCATTGGAATGCTTTAAAAATTGACATTGAAGGAAATCTTAAAAACAACGATCAACTAATTCTTTGGGGTGAAAAATGGATAGATATTGGTGATGAAAAAGAACAAAAAAACGAAAGTGATTTTAAGGAAGTTATTCATAGCATGAATATTGAAAAACATGACAATAAAAACATTACAATTTATATAGATTTAGGCACGTCACCAACATCGGCATTAATTGAATTAATAGATATTCTTCGAACAAATGGTGTGATTAAAGTTATCTTTAAGAATGATGGTGATTTATAAAACAATACTTTAAAAGAACTAATAAGCTTAAATTTGTTTAGGCACCTTTTACAAATTTGGAAATCGTAAGACTAAAAAAGAAAACCTATGTTGAGAATATTTAAGAAATTAATTGATCCAAAAAAAGAAATTCTATCTGAGATAAAGCAATTAAATTTTGACGATGTTGAAAATATTGTTAAACTTATAAAACCAACTGCAATTCTAGACATAGAAAATGGAATACCAAAAATAGGTTCGTCAAAGTTTGGAGGTTGCCCCGATCTATACAATTCTAGCAAATGGCCTGTTTTTGACAACAAACCTATGGTTTTTTTATGTCAAATTTCAACAAAGGAATTAAGCAAAGTTGATTGTGGTTTCATTTTCAAAAAAGATGGATTAATATCTGTGTTTCATCACTTTGATAATCCAGAAAGCGAATATGGAGCAATATATGACTACTCGCCGTCAAGACATATGTACAAGATCGTTTTTAATGAAACTACAAATGAGTTGCAAAGATTATCTTACCCTGATAATTATGTTAAAGATTATGAATTCGAAGAAAAAGCAATTGTATTCAAACAATCTTATCAAATTCCTGGTTCTCCAGAACACATTGCTGTTATAAACTCAAAATTAAATGAATCAGACAAAAATAAACTTTACGATTATGCCGAAAGATTCATGAACATTTTTGAAAGTCAAATCGGAGGTTACCCATTACCAGTTCAGGCTGGGCCCGAATTGGACTGGACGTCTTCTAAATTTCCAAATCTAAAGTATTTAAGTTCCGAGTTTGTGTTTAAAGCTTTGGAATTCGAAAATTTGTTGAGTTTTACCTTCCAATTTGATTTTGAAAGTATAGGTGATTCAAATATGTATATTGGAATAACTAAAGAAGATTTAGAAAAATTAAATTTCGATGAAGCAATTATAATTCATCAAGCAACTTAAAACACCACCATCATCTATTATAACCAATTAAAATGTACTTTTTACCCATATATATAAAGAGATATAAAACAAAAATAAAAGCACAGGATTTTGTCTATAATGTTAGGCAAAACACATTATATATTTATGATAAAGATGGATATCCAAAAGAATCAAATCCAAGAGGTTTAATTTGTAGAAATGAAATAGACAAAACAATAATTCTTAAGGAACGTCCAGTTTATCGAAGATTTGTAGGTGCAGTAACAGCAATTTTTATCTCTAAAAGTAAAAAAAATGAAGGTGAATTAATAATTACCTCTGTAGCTTTTCATGACTATTTAGGAACTTTTTGGTTTTTATTTTTACTTTTTGGAGGTATATATGGGGCAATCAAGGGAACAAACATTGAATTCACAATAATGATATTTGTATTTATTGCTTTATTAATCGTTATGAATAGACAAGATTTAATTCTTCAAAAAAATTTCATTGAAGAAATAATAAAGTATACTGAAAACAACAAAAAATATTAACTCTTTGTTTAAAAAAGAAATTATAACCACAGATTAACAGATTTCACAGAATAGTTCGAAAAGCTTTTCGCTTTTCATAGTAAGAATTATACAGATTCCATTTACAATTGGTAATTTCGTGACATGGATTATGCAATCGATTTACGCTTTAATTATTTGACAAAAGAATTGGAAAAAACTTTTGGAGAAGGTCTGGATTTACAAGCAATTTTGTTTTTAGTGGGTGTGGAAGAACTGGGGAAAGGATACCAAGAATTCAAAAAACACGAAAAAACTGATTTGATGCATGTCGCAATTTGTACTTTGTTAGAGCCTTATGGCTATTACGAGTTTGAAGGGAAAGATCCCGATGAATGGCCGCATTTTAAACTTTTGAAACCTCTTCCGCAATTAAATGAACGTGAACAGCAAGCATTGATGAAAGAAGCCTTGTTGGAGTATTTTGAACATCATGGGTATTCTAGCAAACATATTCAACCATAGATTAAGACCGTTGCTAAACCCTTTACTCTTCGTTACTTTAAAAATTTAACTTTCTCATTAACAGATGTTAACTCCGAAGTGAAATTTTTAAAAAGCCTCGATTAAAGACTTTTGCATCAGTCTTAGATTTTATATTATTACCCCGATTGATTCATTTTCTTCATTCTCGTTCTGTTTCACGCTCTCATTCTGTTTCCCGCTCTCGTTCTCATTCTCACTCTTCATTCTCGTTCTTTTATCCGCTCTCACTCTGTTTCTCACTCTGTTCACGTGTAGACAGTAGCTCCTTCCGAACAATTCTTGCACATTTCCATTTCTGAACGATTCTTTAAAATCTGTGCACGAAAATCTGTGTATTTTTCACTTTTCCAAATTGCTTTAAAATCCGCTTCGTTGATGTCGCCCATTTGATACTGCGCATCTTTGTCGAAACTACACGGAACTACTTTTCCATTCCAGGTCAAAACGGCTGAACTCCACATGCGCCAACACTTGTTTTTTACTTTAAATTTAAAGCGATAAGTGCCGTCTGAATTTTTCACATAACGCGCATATTTTTCGTTTTGTGGGATCAATGGATTTCCGTTTTCATACGAATAAACTTGTGCTGTTTTAAATCGGATTTCGTCCACTCCCAACTCTATTGCTAAAGCTTTTGCTTCTTCAATTTGATGTTCATTTGGCGCAACAACTAAATACTGAAAGATCAAATGTGGTGTTTGAGATTTAACTTTCTTTTTAGTTTCAACTAATATTTTAGTAGCTTCTTTCACCGTTTCGATTGAACCGTTAATTCTATATGATTCATAGGTTTCCTGGGTTGTTCCGTCCAACGAAATAATTAGTCGATCTAATCCGGATTTAATAATTTCTTTTGCTTTTTCTTCGTCGATAAAATGTGCATTCGTGGAAGTGGATGTATAAATCTTATTTTTCTTTGCCGTTCGAATCAAGTCCAAAAACTGAGGATGTAAAAAGGGTTCTCCTTGGAAATAATAATTCACATAGAAAACGGATTTCTTCAAACCTTGAATCCATTTTGCATGTTTTTCCAAATCAATTTTTCCTGTTTTACGGGTAAATATTTTCAAGCCGCTTGGACATTCAGGACAGCCTAAATTACAGGCCGTTGTTGGTTCAATATTCAAAGCAAAAGGTCTGCCAAAAACAACTGGTTTTTTAAGTGCTCGAGAAATCAAAAATGAAATACGCAAAGCTATCAAATTCCAAAATCGACTCCACGAGAGGTGCTTTACGATTTGAAAATTATCTTTAATAGTAGCTTTTTGCATGTGCCAAAAATACAAAATTGCAAGTAGTTTTAAGAAATGAAAGCAAAGAATTTCCTAATTTCGCGTCATGCAAAAGAAAATCGTTTTACTAGGGTCAGGAGAATTGGGGAAGGAATTAGTGATTGCTTTACAACGTCTCGGACAAACAATTATCGCAGTGGATTCTTATCCAAACGCACCTGCAATGCAAGTTGCTGACGGATTTGAAGTGATTGATATGTTGAATGGATCTGAATTGGATCGAATTATTGACAAACACCAACCCGACTTAGTTGTGCCTGAAATAGAAGCAATTCGAACAGAACGTTTTTATGCATACGAAGAAAAAGGAATTCAAGTGGTTCCTTCTGCAAAAGCTGCAAATTTCACGATGAACCGCAAAGCAATTCGCGATTTAGCCGCAAAAGAAGTAGGTGTTCGAACAGCGAATTACCGCTACGCAACTACGCTAGAAGAATTTCAAGCTGCAGTTTCAACTGTTGGAATTCCGTGTGTTGTGAAACCATTGATGTCTAGTTCTGGAAAAGGACAATCTGTTATTAAATCAGCGGATGACATCGAAAAAGCTTGGAATTACGCATTGGAAGGCTCACGTGGTGATTTGAAAGAAGTTATCGTTGAAGAATTTATTTCTTTTGATTATGAAATAACTTTGTTGACAGTTACACAAAAAAATGGACCAACACTTTTCTGTGCACCAATTGGACATAGACAAGAACGCGGAGATTACCAAGAATCGTGGCAACCCATGCCGATGGATCCAAAACACTTGGCTGAAGCACAAGAAATGGCTGGAAAAGTTACTGAAGCTTTAACTGGAGCTGGATTGTGGGGAGTTGAATTTTTCGTTGGAAAAGATGGCGTTTATTTCTCTGAATTGTCACCACGTCCACATGACACTGGAATGGTAACGCTTGCAAACACACAAAACTTTTCAGAATTTGAATTACATGCCCGTGCGATTTTAGGTTTGGCGATTCCTGAAATCAAACAATTGACAAAAGGTGCAAGCGCTGTTGTTTTAGCTGATCGCGAAAGTAATTCCGCACCAGAATTTGAAGGGTTGAATGAAGTACTTGCAGTTGAAAATACGGATTTACGCATTTTTGGAAAACCAACAACTCGTCCGTACAGAAGAATGGCTGTTGTGTTGAAATCTGGAGACGGAGATATTCAGGAAATCACTGATGAAGCGAAAGAATTAGCTAAAAAAATTCAACTAGTATATAAAGGATAAGTTACTTCATATTTGAAAAAATTTCAATTCATTAAAATGAGTTAAAGGAATTAATTTTTATGCAATAACTCTAAAATTAGATTGTTGCGTTTTAAGTTTGTGTTCGAATTAAAGACATTAAAATTAGTTCAGTTTTTTGCCGTTTTTGTCTATGTAAAACCATTTTTCACTTTTCCAAGTACTGTGTTCCATTTCGTCTTTAACAGTTTCACATTTTAACGTCACTTTTGCCTTTCCATCTTCAAAAGGATAAGCACAAGAATAGATTGCTGGCACAACAATTTGTCCATACTTATTTGCAAATCCAATTTTTCCATTACGGATTATACGAAAAAGACCCTCACTTAAGTAATCTGGACCATTATCAAATAAAAAGGCTTCAAACACAACCTTACCTTTTCGATTGATACCAACAATATTGTCTTTGTCTAATTTAGAATCTTGAACAAAAGTAAAACAAGAAAATGTGTCTAAAAAGCAGTGCTCATATTGATTAAAAGGTATAATAGTATCACCTTTTTTATTTATAAAAGCGGCAGTTTGACCATATTCGAATTCAGGACTTCCAACGGCACTTAATTTGTTGACACTATCTCTTAGATCAACCTCTTCATAGTTTGAAGACACTTCATTTTGTCTTTCGACCTTTTTGTTTTCAGATGAACAAGCCACTAAAAAAACAAGTGCAAAAAAATAGAAACTTTTCATTTTGATTACCATTTATTATCTTTAAAAATCATTTTCGTTTATAGTTAAGACAAAACCAGATTCTATAAACTTCTTGTTGTAGATATTCTAATTTCCTTATTCATCTAATAAATCTTCTTCCGATTGTGCGTCGCCACGTAATGCTCTAAAGCGTTTTCTAGCTTCCACAGTCAATAAACTTCCTTTACATTCGAAGAGGATTTTCTTGTAGTATTCAATCGCTTTTTCCTTGTTGTCTAAATTCAATTCGTAGATTTCAGCCATTTGAAAAGCTGCATCATCCGAAAGGATATCGTATTTGTGGTACGTATAAATTTTATCCAAATAACTAATCGCTTCTTCCCATTTTCCTTGGTATTTCATTGCTTGTGCCTTGCGCAATAAAACTTCATCCACCAAACCGTGTGATGGAAAAGCTGTCGTAATTGAATCGTACAATTCAAATGCTTTCTCAAATTGATGTTGTTCCAACAATAAATCTGCTTTCGCGAATTGATACATCGCTGTGTAATTACTGTCTAAGCCCAAATTATCAGTTATCAAAATAGATAATTTCATCGCATCGTTGGCAATTAACTTGGAAGTAGATTGTTTCAAGACATCCAGTTGTGATTGTGCAAAGTTGAAATCGCCATCGTAGTAGAAAACACGTGCGTTTTTGAATTTAGCCTCTGAACCAATTGTTTCGAACTTAAAATCTTTGTCGACTTGCATGTAATACAACGAAGCCGACCAAATGTCATCCTTCAAAACCATCACATCACCCAATAACATCTTCGCTTTAGCAACTTCTAAATCAGTCAGTCCTGGCACTTTCAATACTTTTTCCAACAATTCAATAGATGCGTCTTTTTGATCTGCGTAATACGCTTTAATTTCAGCAGCTTCCATCGCTAATTGGTAACTTCCACGACCCAAACCATATTTCAAAAGTGCTGCATCAAACTCGGAAACAGCCTCTAAAATCAATGGTTTTGAAACATTTTTTTCTTTTGTGATTTCAGCATAACGTGTACTCAATAAGCGCAATTTAGCAGTTGAATACGAAGGATGATCTTCACCTTTATCGATAATTGTTTGGTAACAAGCACGAGCAGATTCGTAATCATCGTTTTCAAGACACACACTCGCAAGATTTATTTGACGTTGACCCAAACCTTTTTCACGTGTATCCAATGCGTTTGCTTGAACTAATGCACTACGAAACTCTTTCTTTTGGATAAATAACCAAATCAACATTTCAGGATAAACAAATTCATTTGGTTTCTTTTGAATGCGTTCCAATAATCGTTCTTTCAAGGTTAAATAGGTACCATTTTGATCTGTTTGAAAATCGATGATCCGCGATAAATTGGCTTGAATCGTTCCGGCATAATTTGGATTTTTATCCAACATTTCGAAATAAATGTCGATCATTTCGTTTGTTTTCCCAGTAATCGCATAAATTTCAGCAAATTGTTCCGAAAAATCGTAATTGCGTTTTTGTTCTTTTTTTCCTGCTTCAAGCGCTTTGATACACCAATCCGTTTTACCTTTTTTCAGAAAGGAATTGTACAATTCAACCGTCGTAAATCCAGCTTTTGATGCAATTTTAATTTCATTGTTAAACAATTTATCGCGATCGGAAATTTGTTCATTACGTTCATAAAAATCACCCAATGCAATCATATAATCTTTGTCATTCGGATTTGCATCAATCAGGCGCTTCAAAACTTTTTCAGCTTCTTTTCCTTTATTCGTTTTCTCTAAACATTCCACATAGCGCAATTGATCGAATTTTGCACTTTTCTTATTGATGATTTTTTCAAAATAAACGACTGCTTTTTCGAATTCACCGTTGGTATAGTACAAATTTGCCAATTGCTGATCAGTACTTTGAGCCGAAAGGTCAAAAAGTGAAAAAAGAGTAATTAGAATTAATAATATTTTTTTCATTGTTGAATTAAATTTAATCGAATAGAACCAAACAATTTGTGTAATTCTTTAACTGTATTCTCAAATTCTTTGTATTCTTTTGAAATAGCTTTCCAGTTGATTTCTTCTTTTTTTACTTTGTCAAAATATGTTTCTTTCTTTCCTAAATCTTTGTCCATATCGTGTTTCAACTTTGCAACTCGTTTCAACAACTTTTTTCGTGCTTTGATATTGCTTACAAACGCTTTTTTTTGTTGACTTATTGTTGTGAAACCATCCATAAACACTTGTAAATCTTGAATTGTTTCTTTGTCAATACTTTCTTTCGATTCAGTAATTGAAATCAAGCGATCCCTATCAACTTTTAAGCCATTTATCTCGGTGTAAAAATCTTGTTCTGTCCAGTTTTCTTTATCCGCTTTTGTAATTTCCTCCACTAACGAATTACATTTCTCTTTCGCCAATTTTTCGTTTGAATTACAGGCAGAAAACAGAAAGCTTACAACTATTAGAAGGGAAAAAAAATACTTCATTTCTCGAAATTACACTTTTCCAGAAAAAGGAACAAGTTAAAAAAGTATTTTACATCCTAATCGTTACATAAATTAGTTTCTGAACTCATGTTTTTACTAAATTAGCGGTGATGAAATGGTTTTTTATTCCACTGTTTTTAATATCAAATTCGCTGATAGCTCAAAATGATACACTTTGGTCTAAACGCAAGAATATGGTTTATACTTCAGGAATAGTGAGTTATTATTTTTGGGAGGAAACATCAGAAGGAAAAATTGTACCATATTCCTATCAAAAACCCTATTTACAAAATTTTCTAGTTGTAAAAAACAAAGACAAATTGGTTGGAAAAGATGTTTCAAAGGAAAAATTGATTTCAGTGATTTTATCCTTTTGTCACGATTTAAAGAAGACCAACAAGAAATCGTATAAGATTGAGACAACGAAAAAACAACGAAAAAAAATCCCCCTGATTCGTTCTGTCGCAAAAGACTATCGAAGTGTTGTTTTTATTAAAAAACCTTCCGGTTGGGAAAGTAAAATTTGTCCTACCGTTCATTATTTCAATGTGTATTCTGATGGCAGTTCAAGATACTCCCATAGCTCTGATTCCGTGACACTTCGTAGTCCGACTATTCGAAAAAAGAGTAATGGACATTTCACAGTCATTACTTATTGGCATGAAGATGGAACTTTCTCCTACGAACGTGTTGTGAGTTACACTGGGGAAGATGTAACTACAGATTTTAGACAGAAATCGAAAACTGCTGGAAAACGAATCCTTGTTTTTGTAAATGGATATCGTGGACCGATGAAAGAACGAGACGCGTCGGATAACATGGTTATTCAGAGAGATCGCTACATGTATTGGTTTAAATTAGACGATCGATTTATTGAACGTTTGAAACCTGATGTAAGCTTTTATTTGGATGGAAGTTTATCAATTACCACATCCAATCACCGAACGCGTTTGAATTTTGGTTGGAGTATTTTCCGGACTCATTTCACGAAGGAAAACAAACGAAAACCACGCTTTTACAAACGATTCAATACAAAATCAAACGATAAAGGTTTTGAAACTCGAAGAGAAAATGGCCGTATTGCTGGATTGAGTTTCTTGTATGCTAGATGTAATTCTCCTCAATGCGAAAATGTAAAAGACACTTTGGACATTGTTTGTCACAGTATGGGTTACGCATACACGCTGGGTTTTTTAGAAGTTGTTTCAGAACATGTGAAATTGAGAAACATCTATATTTTAGCGCCAGAAAATGCAAGTTATGCAGCACCAGATTGGAATCTCTTTGAACATGTTTGGCAATATGGTTCTAATTTAGGATTGGCAAAGCCAGATGCTGTGAAACACCAAGATGGCGTTGCACCTCAAACGACTTTAAAAAACTTAGAGACTTTATCCAAAGAAAAAGGAGGACGAATTTGTACACCAAGTACATGGCCGAATAAACATTTTGTGCATTCGCACATGGTGTATAGTTTTGATTGGATATTTGATTGGATTGAGAAAGGTCAACCAGGATACATAGAATAAAAAACGGGCTTTCTCAAAAGCTTCAACTCGTCGTTATTCTCATCGAAAAAAGGCTCATTTACATTAGTAAAATCGCCATTTTTAGCTTTCGAATGCCTAGATTTGAAACTTTTGAACTTCACACCGAAGAATTTTATGGATAACTCAATACTTTTGAGAAAGCTTTTTTCCTTATGTAAGTCAATTAAAAATTTTCAAATCGAGGCGTTTTGAAAATTTAACGAATGAGTTAACCAACAGTTAATGATTGAGTTAAATTTTCTAAACAACGACGAGTTGGTGATTTTTAATATTTATTAATCTTCTGGAGCAATCATGTCTGAAGGCTGTCCCCCAAAAGACTGCTCATCTCCATCATAAAAAATACGCAATTGAGCTGTGTCTTTTAAGAAATCAATTTTTCCAACTTCAATACGATTGATTTTCAAGCCTGTTCTTTCTTGAACGTCCGCCATCATCTCTGCATATTTTTCAGGTTTTATAAGATCGATGCGTTCGTAAATGATAATTTTTCGTGTTTCATGACGTAATAACCACAAATTTTCAAGACCATAAACTACAGCTAAAACAACAAAATTGATGATAAACATTTCTGTTAACGAAATTTGTTTAGAAGCCAAGGAATTGATTACCGAAAGTCCAATTACAAGGAATAAATAGGTCATTTCTTTGATTTCGATTCCTTCTGTACGGTAACGCAAGATTCCGAAAATAGCGAATAAACTCAATCCCATTCCCGTGTCGATGTTCAATTTTTTCAATCCAAAACACAAGAAGAAGGTAATCATTCCAATTGCATAATACGTGAATAAATTGTCTTTTCTTTTCGCTTTGGAATAATATAAAAAACGAATTAAAATGGTTAAAACGACAATGTTAATCGCTAAACGGAATAATAAAGTTTTAACATCTTCATTGTATAAATGTTGACCGAAAAAAAGCGTTTCTGCTTCTGGGAGTTTTTTACCTAATAACATAGTTTATCCTGCGTTGTTTAATTTTTTAATAAATAAGCGTTTGTTTTTGAATCGATTGGATTTCAACTCAATACTTCGAAACAAATCCATCATTCCAAAGCAAAATTTAGAAATTCGAAAAGGTCTGATGCGTTTTTGTTTCATTAATTTATAAAACGGTGACGTTCGATCCGTTTTGGGTTGTTTTAGTTCTGCAATTACAATTTGACTCAAGGTTTGCGCATTTTGCATCGGGTCATTCAATGTTCCATTTGTAACATCAAAGTCAATTGTCAAACGTTCTTCACAATATTTATTCACCAAAGTAATTCTTCGATAACTGTTGATCATTACTGGTTTTAATTCAACATGATCTCTCAAGCGTTTATCAATAAAATCTTGTTGTTCTTTATCAAATTGATTCGTAAAACCATCTGTTTTGATACGTTTTTTATCTGTTCGTCCCTTGTATTTTTCTTTTACTTCTAAAAAAGACATGTTCGAATCAAGGTAAGTACGAATTCTTACTTTGAAGCGATTGGGGATTGCACGGTGATGATCTGAGAAAAAGCGAAAATTTTCATCATCGAAATACTGACTGGTGTAATCGAAAATTACTTTATCATCAATATTTAACACATCGTAATACGGAATTAAATATTCTAGAATTTCAGGAAGTTCATCCAGACGAAAAGCAAATTTTTCATCCGTACGATTCATCAATGGCGCACGGGAAAGTTCCTCAAGCGAAATGCCATGGAATTGATGGAGAATTTTTGTTATTACGTCTTTCATTTTCTCAAATATAGAAATATTTACTTAACATTCGTGGAATATTTTGATAATTTAAAAGCAATACTAAATCAATTTTTTACGACTTTGAAATCCTAAGTAATGTTTTTGACGTTATATTCTTATAGTTCCTTCTTCAAATTTAAAAGAAAAATTGAATCAAGTTTGTTATCAATTGAATTATAAGTTAATTTTGTTTACGTGTCGGATAAGCTCAAACAAGAAATAAACTCATTGGTTAAAGCACTTCAAAATGGAGATGAATCTGCATTTTCGAAATTGTACGACATGTATTCGGGTGCTTTGTATGGTTTGATTCTGAAAATTGTTTTAGACGAGGAAATTGCGCAAGATGTTTTGCAAGATTCATTTGTGAAGATTTGGAAAAACTGTCAATCATACGCACAAGAAAAAGGTTCTTTTTATACGTGGATGTTGAATATTTGTAGAAATACAGCCATCGATTCATTTAGAAAAACTAAAAAAGAACGCGAAAATAAAATCCAAAAGGAAGCGGAGGACGTAAGTTCACTAAATCATGCGTCAATAAATATAAATACAATTGGTTTGAAGGAGTTAATTGAAAAACTTCCTGAGGAACAGCGAATTGTAATTGACTACTTGTATTTTAGAGGATATACGCAACAGGAACTAGCTGATGAGTTAAAAATCCCGCTTGGAACAGTAAAAACACGCGCAAGAAACGCCGTAATTGAATTAAAAGATCATTTTGTACTAATACTTTTGTTGTGGACATTAAAGAATATATAGCATCTGGAATAATTGAGGGATATGTTCTCGGCTCACTTTCTGATCAAGAAAGAAGAGAAGTGGAATGTATGTCTGCGATTTATCCAGAAATTAAAGCGAAAGTTCTTGAAGCTCAACAAACCTTTGAGAAATATGCTGAATCTATTTCGGTTACTCCTCCTTCTCATATTAAAGATCAAATTTTAGCGAAAATCAAGCAGGAGGAACAAATTACAGGAATTGAAAAACCAGCGACTGCAAAAGTGATTCAATTGAATAAAAAGTCGTCTAATTTTAATTGGTCTACATTTACTGCTGCAGCATCGTTTTTACTTTTAATTTCTGTTTTAGCAATTTATTATTTTGAATCGCGAGAAAACACGGAATTAAAAAGCAGTTTGGCGCAATTTAAAAAAGATCAAAGCAATTTGAATTCATTGTTAGAAGATAAAATTGCACATCTAAAAGCGTCAGAAGAATTGGTTATTTCACATTCCACAAAACCTGTCATGTTAAATGGAACAGATAAAAGTCCAAATTCTGTTGCGTGTGTGTATTACAATCAATCAAAAAAATCTGCTGTTTTGTGTTTAGAAAATTTACCTAGCCCAAATGAAGATAAACAATATCAACTATGGGCGATGGTGGACGGAAAACCTATCGATTTAGGAGTTTTTGATTTGGAAAACTCAAAACTTGGACCTGTAATTCCAGTTTCACAAGAAAACATTCAAGCGTTTGCAATCACATTAGAGAAAAAAGGTGGTAGCCCAACTCCAAACTTAGATCAGTTATACGTAATCGGAAATTTACAATAAGTAAAACTTCATAAAATAAGTAGAAAACTATTCAAATTATTGGGTAGTTTTTTTTATTTCTAAAAAATTAGAAGAAAAAATATCTTTTTTTCAATTCTAAAAATCCAAAGAAGAATCCCGAGCGTAAGTAGAGTATAAATTTTACAAATTAAATGATTCACATGAAAACACAAATTAAAAAATCGTTGATCGTACTTACAAGTGTATGTACTTTAGGAGTAAGTGCTTTTGCACAAGAAAACACCATGGTAGGTGGAGAAACAATGTATCCAAAGAAAAACATTGTTGAGAATGCGGTAAACTCAAAAGACCACACCACTTTGGTAGCTGCAGTAAAAGCTGCTGGATTAGTTGAAACATTGCAATCAAAAGGACCTTTTACAGTTTTTGCTCCTGTAAATGATGCGTTCGAGAACCTTCCTGAAGGAACAGTTGAAACATTATTAAAACCAGAAAACAAAGCAATGTTGACTAGCGTTTTGACTTACCACGTTGTTGCTGGGAAATTAGATTTCAATGCAATCGCTGAGTTAATTAAAAAAGGAAAAGGGATGGCTGAAATGAAAACTGTTAACGGTGGAGTTTTAGTTGCAAAAATGAATGGAATGCACAACATCACAATTACAGATGCTAACGGAAACACAGCAAACATTGCAGTGTATGATGTGTACCAATCAAATGGAGTAATACATGTAATTGACAAAGTATTATTACCTAAATAACGTGAGTTAGACATAAGAATTAAGTCAGAACACTTATAAAATTTTGTAAAGTAGCAATATGAATACCTCATATCGTCATTCGATTTATGAACATTGCATCATGAAGAGCATTTTAGAAATGGAAGGATTCAATTGTTTTTTCATAAAACACCCATTTGTGTCGTTGTTTTCCATCAAGATAACACGTTATCTCTCAGAAAAACGCCTAACAACTGTATGTTTTATAAAAATCTGACAATATTCTTATATCAAACTCACGTTAAATAATTTTCCTTTAATAATGAAAACAAAGGAAGCATTCAAAAATTTTGGTAACTAACACATTCTCTTAAAAATTTACAAATAACAAAAATTTAAAAAATATTACATTTCCTACAGTGAAGGCCAAAACAGTAAAATGTTTTGGCTTTTTTTATTCCCAATTACAATTTGTAAAGGTATTTGACGTTAAAAATCACATGCTTAAGATAAAAATTAACAGATCGTTAACAATGGCACGTGATTTGCTTAAATGGCGACCGAGTATTAATCCAATTTCAATGAAACACTATTCAACGCTATTAAAACTTACTACAATTCACACTAAATCGAAACTGGAAAATAGCTTAAAGTTTACCCTATTTGCGCTTATTTTATTCATTCAACAATTCTCATTTTCTCAGATTCAAATCTTGGATTTAGAATCGAAAGAAGCGATTCCATTTGTAAAAGTGATTCCTGAAAATCAAGCTGGATTCTTAACGGATATCGATGGTTACTTCACAATAAACAACTCCGTTAAAAGCTTTCAATTGAAATCTTATGGATTCAAGGATACAACGATCATTTATTCTGGCGAAAAAGTTATTTATTTACAAGAATTAGCAAGTGAAATCGAGGAAGTTGTGATTCTTCCAGGTGAAAATCCAGCAGAAATAATTATGGAAAAAGCCATTGAAAATCGCAAAGTCAATCATCCCAAAGGGGATTTAAGCTACAAATGCACAAATTACTCTAAGTTTTTAATTACAATCACTCCTGAAACTCTCCTAAGTATTCCAGATACAACAACAGATTCTATTTTAATTAATGTCCGTAATTTTTTCGATAAACAACACTTATTTTTATTGGAATCAACGAGTGATAAATATTACCGTCCACCATTCCGTGAGAAGGAGGTCATAACCGCTTACGAAGTTTCAGGTTTAACAGATCCGATGTTTTCGAATTTTGCAAATGAGATGCAAAGCTTTCATTTCTATGAAAATCAATTTCAAATATTGGGTTTAAATTATATCTCACCATTAGCTTTTGGAAGTGTTCGTAGATATTTGTTTATACTAGAAGACAGTACTTTAAACGAAAGTGGAGATACTACCTTTACGATTCGATTCCGTCCACGAAAAGACAAAAATTTTGATGGAATGGAAGGAACATTATTTATCAATTCGAATGGTTGGGCTGTGGAAAAAGTAATTGCTCGCCCGAAAAAAGATTCTGATACTACGATTAATATTGAAATCGTTCAAGAATACGAGTGGATTGACAACAAAAAATGGTTCCCTAAAAAATTGTCGACCGAATTTTATTTTCCTAATGCTGCTTTGAGCACGAAAATAAACAACGCGGCTTTAATTGGAAAAGGAAGTACCTATATTGAAAGAATAGAATTGGGAATTGATTTATCCGATGAGAAATTTAATAATGCGGAGTTAATTACTCAGACAGATGCGAATGAAAAAGACAGTTTATTCTGGAATCAATCACGGAAATATGAGTTAGATGAAAAGGAAAAAAACACCTTTATAACAATCGATAGTATTTCGAAAAAATATAAGTTGGAACGAAAAATGTTAGCATTTACTTCCTTATTTGAAGGAAAAATTCCGCTTGGCAAATTTCAAATTGATCTTGGAAAATCATTCCGATACACCTATTATGAGAAATTAAGGTTAGGATTAGCTTTAGAAACTAGTGATCGTTTTTCTAAACGCTTTCAAATTGGTGGATATTACGTTTATGGAACGAATGATAAACAATGGAAACATGGAGCGTATTCATCTGTTTTAATTCATCCAAAATCATTTTTAAAATTGGATTTCTTGTATAAAAATGACATTGAAGAGCGTGGAGAGAATAATTTCACACCATCCTCACTTGGTTTTGATCAAACGCGGGTGCAAAATGTTTTCTACATCAATGAAGTAGATCAACAGCGTTTAGCACAAGTTGGATTGTCGATGTATCTGCGAACACGCTTATTCACAAAATTTAGTGGATCGTATGAACGAATTCTTTTCAAAGACGGATATACTTTTAAAAACAATGCTTTAGCATTTGAAAATTTCTCATTAAGTGCTGAATTTCGTTATACACCAGGAGAAAAAATTGCTCATTTAGGCTATAAACGCATGTCTTTAGGAACTATGTGGCCCGTTTTTGAAGGGAAAATCACTCAAGGAATCAGTGGTGTTTGGAAATCAACTTACGATTTTACACGTTATTTTATTCGAATGAATCATACAATTCCGATTCGAGCAGTAGGAAAATTAAACACAAGCATTCATTATGGAAAAGTAATTGGAGATGTTCCATTATTTTATCATTACACTGTTGAAGCTGCGGGTGGAAATTGGTCTTTGTCGGCAGCGAATCGTTTTGAGACCATTTTATCCAATACGCGTTATCAAAAAGAACTTTTTGCTGTTTTCAATCGATTCACTTTCAAAGAGTTTAAAACGAATTTAAAATGGACAAGTCCTGCTGTTGGGTTCCATCATGGATTTGGAACAGGAAACTCTGCTAATTTCGTGGACCACCAAGGAAAATCCTATTCTACCCTTTCAAAATCTTATGGAGAAGCTGGATTTTTCATCAACAATCTACTTGTTTCTAATTTTACTGGGATTGGAATTGGGGCATTCTATCATTATTTGGGCGACACACATCCAACTTTTGAGAAGAATCTTACTTTCAAAATTATGATTGGCGTGAAATTTTAATTTCAATTCGAATTCTAATGTCTAATTTGGGTTAAATTATGTAAATTTGGCGCGATGCAAAAACTTTCCATACTTATTCCCGTGTACAATGAGGGAAAAACGATCGACCAATTACTTCAGAAAGTAGTTGATTTACAGCTGTATGGAAATGTTCAGAAAGAAATTGTTGTGGTGAACGATTGTTCAAAAGACAATACAGATCAGGCCATAAAATCATTTCTAACAACTTTAAACGGAGTTGACATTCGTTATTTTTCTCAGGAAGTAAACAAAGGAAAAGGAGCAGCTATTCACCGTGCGATGGATGAAGCAACTGGAGATCATGTGGTGATGCAAGATGCTGACTTGGAGTTGAATCCAGAAGACATCAATGCATTATTAAAAGAGAAAATCGACAATCAGCGTTTGGTTGTTTATGGTTCCCGTTTTTTGGAGCAAAAGCACGAAAACACGAATTTCATTTGGCACATCATGGGTAATGGCTTTTTGACAAAGATGAGCAATTTGTTCAGCGGTCAAAAGTTGACAGACATGATGACCTGCTACAAAATGTTGCCCACAGACCTCATGCGCTCCTTGAAACTGAAAGAGCAACGTTTCGGCTTCGAACCAGAAATCACGGTAAAACTCGGAAAAGTAAAAGGAATGAAAATCGTTGAAGTTCCAATCTCCTACTCAGCTCGAACGAAAGAAGAGGGCAAAAAAATCTCTTGGAAAGACGGCATGCGCGCGATTTGGTGTATTGTGAAGTATAGGGTTAGGAATTAGGCATTAGTGATTAGGCAATAGTGATTAGGCAATAGTGAATAGTAAGAAGTGAGAAGTGAGAAGTGAGAAGTAAAGTTTATTTTTAGAAATTAAGATTTTATCTTTTATGTATCGATTCACTATTATTATCTTTTTTATTACACTACTAATATTCTCATGTAAACAAAAAAAAGAGAATAAAAATAAAATCCCTCTAGTTCTACTTAATTTTAATTATAAAGACACTATACCTGTTGTTTACGATGATTCTATTGAAATAACATTTTCTTATGGATTTGGTGAATGCACTGGTTTTTGTGAAAAAGTATTCGAAATTCACTCAACAGCAATTACAAGAACGGATAAACAAATAATTTCTAAGAATAGAGAGTATATAAATGCAAAACGAATTAACACTATTCCATTAAATCCTAACGAATACAAAACTTTAATCAATTCATTCTCTAATAAATTTTTCACTTTAGCAGATAAAATAGGTTGTCCAGATTGTGATGATTCTGGTTGGGCTAAAATCACTATTTCTATTGGAAATATAAATAAAACTGTTCATTACCCATATTCTCAAAAAATTCCTGAAATTGAACTGTTTCAAAAAAATATAATGGAAATTACATCTTCAAAAAAATTCCCTGTTTAATAAAAATCAGCAATCTATGAAAAACAAAAGCTCAATTTTCATCATTCTATCTTTAGTTATTTTTTTCCCCAATTTAGGGTGTTTACTCGTTGCGAGTTTTGTATTGAATTCTGCTCCAATGATACTATTTAATGTACCAATTGTTATGTTTGTTGTATCAATTAGTCTTTTGATTTACGGATTATCTTTGCGTAAGAAATAGTTTAGTTTCCTAGCACTAAATGTGGTTTACCACATAAAATCGATGTGGAAAACCTACGTGATAACTCTGTATTTACCACATTGGAATTTCCATATATAGTTTGTAGGTTTGTAAAATGCAATTAAAAATACTATTGCACATTAAATAATTTTTTGTATGAGCATTAATTTATCTCAAAAAAAATATAATTAATGAGTAAAAAAAATACTTATATCGACCTATTTGCTGGCTGCGGAGGACTATCTCTTGGATTACACCAAGCAGGTTGGAAAGGTCTTTTTGCAATTGAAAAAAGTGCAGATGCTTTTAAAACATTAGAATACAACCTTATCAATAATTTAAATCATTTTGAATGGCCGAAATGGTTACCCCAACAAAATCATGATATAAACCAAGTTTTAAGTAGTTACGAAGCAAAATTACAAAAGTTGCGAGGCAAAGTATCTCTAGTAGCGGGAGGACCGCCATGCCAAGGATTTTCAATGGCAGGAAGAAGAAACGAAAATGATCTACGTAATGATTTAATTAACTCTTACATTAAATTTGTTGAGCTAGTACAACCAAAAATTATATTCTTTGAGAATGTGAAAGGTTTCACAATGGAATTCAAAAAAAACAGTGAAAAAGGAATTGCATATTCTTCATTAGTAACTAAAAAATTGGATGAAATTGGTTATTATGTTAAAGGACAATTAGTGAATTTTGGAGAATTTGGAGTCCCTCAAAAAAGAACACGTTTTATTCTAGTTGGGATTAGAAAAGAATTAAAAAAATCCTCTCAAGAAAAAGTAGAAACTTTCTTTTCATTACTTCAATCAAATAAATTTGATTTTTTAAAGTCAAAAGGATTAACAACGGAAACAAATTTAAGTGATGCCATTTCTGATTTGTTTAAAAACAATGGTGTAGAACCAACACCCGAATTTCCGAGTTTCACATCAGGAATTTATGGAAAAGAAAAATCGCACTATCAAAAATTAATGCGAAATGGAGTAGAAGAAAAAATTCCAGATAGTCACCGTTTTCCAAAACATTCTCTTGAGATTATAAGTCGTTTCAAAACGATACTTTACATCACAAAAGATAGAAGAAACTTAGATTTAAGCAAAGATATTCGCGAACGTTATAACATAAAAAAACATACAGTAATTCCATTAAATGGAGATGCGAAAAGTCCTACAATAACAACTTTACCTGATGATTACATTCATTATAACGAACCACGTATTTTGACTGTAAGAGAATACGCACGAATTCAGTCTTTTCCAGATTGGTATCTTTTCAAAGGAAAATACACAACAGGGGGAAAATTAAGGATACAAGAAGTTCCAAGATATACTCAAATTGGTAATGCTATTCCACCATTATTTGGTGAGCAAGCAGGATTAATATTAAATTCATTATTATTTTAATGCAGAAAACACCTTTACAATTCAAGATTAGTTCTGCATTAAAGAACATCATAGGAAGCGATTTAATTAGTGATGATTTTATTGCTGTTTTTGAATTGGTTAAAAATGCTTATGATGCACACGCATCAAAGGTGGAAATTACTTTTGAAAACATTTATTCTGACAATTCGAAAATCCTAATTAAGGATAATGGAAAAGGAATGAACTATGATGATTTAATCAATAAATGGTTATTTGTTGCATATTCAGCCAAAAAAGAAGGTACAGAAGAAGACAGTTATGATTATAGAGATAAAATCAAAGTAAAAAGAGCTTATGCAGGTGCTAAAGGGATTGGTCGCTTTTCTTGCGACAGGCTTGGAGGTGAACTATATCTTGAAACTATAAAAGATGAACCAAATGCAAAAGTTGAAACACTACTGACGCAATGGGATAAATTTGAAGGTGATATCAAAGAAGAATTTGTAAATATTAGTGTACTTCATGAAACTTTTTCGGAAAGTAATTATAATATAAAACAAGGAACAACTTTAGAAATCACAAAGCTTAAAAGTGTATGGAATAGAGAAAAAATACTTGACCTTAAAGATTCTTTGGCTAGACTTATTAATCCAAATATCATAGACAATAAAGACAATTTTCAAATAAAAATTATAGCAGAAGAAGAATTACTTCGTGACGAAGATCAAAAAAATAAAAATGCAAATCAAGTTAACCATGACAAATCCCCTTTAGATAAAGAACAAGTCGATTACTTTAGAATTGTTAATGTTCCTAAAATTAAAAATTTGGTTTTTGAAACATTAAAT
>JBKDZA010000082.1:0-3212 GCA_046308455.1 Fluviicola sp. | reverse complement strand
AGAAGGTCAAATGTATTACATCGGAGTGGATGATTTATACATGATTCCAACAGCTGAAGTTCCTTTGACAAACGTCTACAGAGATGTGATTTTACCAGACGAGAATTTCTCCATCAAAATGACGGGTTACACGCCTTGTTTTAGACGTGAGGCGGGATCGTATGGTGCACATGTACGTGGATTGAATCGTTTACATCAATTCGACAAAGTGGAGATCGTTCGTATAGAGCATCCATCAAATACAGCAAAAGCCTTGACTGAAATGATTGACCACGTGAAAGGTTTATTGGAAAAATTAGGTTTACATTACCGCGTTTTACGTTTATGTGGTGGAGATACAGGTTTCGCATCTGCAATGACTTACGATTTTGAAGTATTCTCAGCAGCACAAGAAAAGTGGTTAGAAGTAAGTTCTTGTTCACGTTTCGATACTTTCCAAGCAAATCGTTTGAAATTGCGTTACAAAGGAGAAGACAAGAAAAATTACTTAGCACATACTTTGAATGGTTCAGCATTAGCTTTACCACGTATCATGGCTTCAATCATGGAAAACCACCAAACTCCAGAAGGAATTGTGGTTCCAGAGCCATTACGCAAGTACACAGGTTTCGATTTAATCAATTAATAGATTCAAATACAACTAATGAGGCTTTCAGAAATGGAAGCCTTTTTTTAGTGCAATAAATTTTAGCTGTCATTTCGTGTTTAAAGTTTGCAAAACTTTAAGTATCGAGACGGACAGCGATTATTTTGAATAAAATCCGTATAAACTAAAGTTTAAAAACCGCCAAGTCGCAGCGACGCAAAGAGTTCTACGAAAGATTTGAAATCTCTACGACCTTCGCTTTCACACTGTTTCTCCCTCTGTACAACCCTCGCTCTCACACTGTTTCTATACAATGTTAATGGAATCCCATAGGGATGGAATTACATTAAGCTTAGAGTAAATAAAAGATTTGAACCCCATCGGGGTGATAGTAACTAATAGGAAATCCTCATGTTTGAAGTCTCAAAAAAATAATTACATTTAAATTGAAATAATAAAACAAATGAAACTGATCTTAGCGTGTATAGTATTCTCTTTTTGTCAACTTGGTTTGAGTCAAAACGATTTGAAAAACAATGTGATTGTCATTAAAGAATATCATAAAAACGGCAAATTGTATCAAGAGTATGAGTTTGATACTGTTATAAATACACATGCAGGATTTTATAGAGAATATGATTCTCTTGGTGAAGTTAAAATTAAAGGGGCTTACAAAATTGTCGATTCAGTTAAGTGCAAAGATTGTTATGACGGACATCCTGAATATCCGGATAATCCGAGTGTATGGTCAAAAAAAGAATATAATAAAGACAAATCAATTCAAACGGGTGTTTGGAAATTTTATCATCCGAATGGATTAATAGCTTTAGAAGGTCAATTTGCTGAATTGATGCATGAAACAGAAGGACAAAGTTTACCTGACAAAAGTAGTTATATAATAGCTCATTGTAATTGGCGTACTTCCGAACAATTGAAACAAGGAGTATGGTATTACTACAATGAAAATGGTAGTCTCATTAAAAAGGAAGAGTATGTTGATGGGGTTTTGGTTTGTTTAGTTAAATGAAACCAAGCTATAAAAATGTTTTGGTAAACTAAAGTTTAAAAACCGCCAAGTCGCGGAGGCGCTAAGAATTTTACGAAAGATTTGAAATCTCTACGACCTTGGCTCTCACACTGTTTCTCGCTCTGTACCATCCTCGCTCTCACACTGTTTCTCGTTCTGATTTAAAGTGGGCTGCTTAATTATCCAAGAATTCTTTTATATTTGACCTTCAAAAGCGTTCATTTAAACTAATTTAATTACTGAATCATGAAAAAAAATCTAACGTTTACTGCTCTTCTTTTTTGCGCAATTTCTGCGTTTTCTCAAACGAAAGAACACAAATTTGGCATTTCTGCTGGAGGTTCCATTCAACATTACAACGGAAATTTGGGAAGTAGCCTATTCCAATTCAAAACCACTTGTTTTGGAGGAGTAACCTCTACATTTGGAATGTATTTAAATCGATCATTTGATGTAAACCTACTTGCTTCGATTGGTCATTTCGGTTATTGTCAAACGGAAAAAGACAAACTTCGTGTTGTTTCCTTGGACCAAAAATGTCCTGGCTGTGCGGATGAGTTAGGCATGGGCGACCTTCGTTCCTTAATGGCATCTGGAAACATTGTACTTCGCTATAAATTTGCTAATGGATATTTATTGAAGGAAAATGCTCGCCTCGCGCCTTATGTTTACACGGGAATCGGAATCAATCACCTTTCTGATGTAATGAAAAAAAATTGTGTCAACGTTGGAATTCACTATTCGATCAACGGTGGAGTAGGTTTAAAATACAACATAACGAACCGAATCAACCTTGCATACAACATGGGATTTGCATGTTTCATGACACGTAAAGTGTATCTTACAAATTCCGACAGACCAGATTACAACATGCAAGATCCAATTGACAAGGAATTCGCAAAACGCAAAGATTTCTGCATGCAAAACTCGCTTGTTTTAGGGATTAATTTCTAAAACAGAAAAATAAAATTGTACTTTAGTGAAACTTGTTGTAAATTTGAAAAGTGGAAAATAAAATTAAAGTTAGAACAGTAATAACATATAAAAATTACTTCGAAGACTTCTTTATTAAACAAAAAAGCAAAGTTCAAGATAAAATAATCTGGACTTTTAATTAAATTGAAGAGATACCTAGAGTCCCCGAAACTTATTTGAAACATATCGAAAATACTGATGGGCTTTATGAAATTAGAGTGAAAATAGGAAGTGATATTTATAGAATATTTAGTTTTTTTGACAATGGAAAACTTGTTGTTTTAGCAAATGGGTTTCAAAAGAAAACTCAAAAAACACCTAAACATGAAATCGAAAAAGCACTAAAAATTAAAGAAGAATATGAAAGCGAAAAATAACACAGCAACACTTGACCAGTTCAAAGATAAACACTACGGAAAAGTTGGAACAAAAAAACGTGACACTTTAGAAGAGGGTTATGAAAATTTTAAGATTGGAGCTTTAATACATGAGGCACGACTTGAAAAAGGAATGACTCAAGAACAACTTGCAGAAAAAGTAGGAACTACAAAATCATATATTTCAAAAATTGAAAATAATGTAAAAGAAGCTAGATTTTCAACGCTTCAAAAAATTGTAGAATTA
>JBKDZA010000081.1:0-655 GCA_046308455.1 Fluviicola sp. | reverse complement strand
GTGCAAGTTCATTCTCACGACATAGGAATGTTGAAAAGACAACGATTAGCGGGTTTATATCGCTATGGATTGCAATTAAATGAAATCAATCGTTTACAATTTGGTGTTGCTTTAGGTATAGAACGTACTCAGTTGGATTTGTCTCGAATTGAAGCACAGCAAATGGATGAATTTGCATTTTATCAATCGAATCAAAATGCATTGGTTGGAAATTTTAATGTAGGATTGGCTTACATGCGAAAAAACTTAAGTGTTGGTGTCTCGGCAGATTTCTTTTCAGGAAGTCGATTGGATTTCACAAATCCAGTGACAACAAATACAATAGGTTTAAGCAAAGTTCCAACGTATAATTTACAAGCTTCTTATTTGGTTAAATTGTCATCTAAATGGACATACCGACCTTCATTATTGGTTTTTTCAACTCAAGGTTTACATTTGTTTGCTGATTTCTCCAATCAATTTTCTTTAGATGATAAGATTTGTTTTGGGATTGGATACAGACAATTACGCTCATTGAACGCTTCATTTGGTTATACGTTCGTCAATCAACTTAAAGTTTCTTATTTGTATCAACACAATTTGGGTCAATTCGCTCAAAATTTTTCAGGTTCACATGAAATCTCATTGGTTTTTAAATTAAGAAATTCATCAGAAG
>JBKDZA010000080.1:0-772 GCA_046308455.1 Fluviicola sp. | reverse complement strand
TTTTTAGCAATCCTTGAAGCAACAAAAAAATGGACTATGCCAATCAGAGATTGGGGTGTTGTTTTAAATCAATTTACCCTTATTTTTGATGAAAGATTAAAACTTTAAAAAATCAGTTTACACACTTAACGGGATAGTGTCGTAACAATCATTCTGTTAATCGTTTGGGCAATTGGATTTTTTGGTTACAACTCCTCTAATATCATTCATTTCCTACTTCTTATTGCAATTATCACATTTCTCATTCGTATAATAATCTAATTAATTTAACAATTATGAAAAACAAGATACAAATCATCCTTTTATTTTGCCTTACCACTTCTATCACTGCATTTTCTCAAGAAGATGACAGAAGAGAAAACTTAGAGTTTGGTTTTAAAGCTGGACTTAATGCTTCCAATGTTTGGGATTCACAAGGTGAAGATTTTCAAGCAGATACAAAAATAGGTTTTGCAGGTGGAGTTTTTATTGGTATTCCAATTGGAGCATTTTTAGGTGTTCAACCAGAAATTTTACTTTCTCAAAAAGGTTTTCAAGGTTCAGGTACTTTACTTGGTTTTCCTTATTCTTTTAAAAGAACAACTACTTACCTCGATGTTCCGCTGCAACTTCAATTGAAACCAGCTGAGTTTATTAACCTCAGTTCGATTATAAATTCTTATCAGATCGCCTATAAATGCTCAGATTTGAGGCGAAAACATGATGGATTGGCGAGCCAATTCGAATGTTTTTAACGAAAAAGATGAGATTTTATAGGTGAAAACACTTTTTT
>JBKDZA010000079.1:0-10623 GCA_046308455.1 Fluviicola sp. | reverse complement strand
CTTAAATAAAAAAAGGAGCCAATTTCTTGACTCCTTTACTATTTAGAATTTATTTATTTCTATCCACCTTTTCCACTTCGTACAGGTGTACTAACACCTCCTGAACTTTTCGTTGGAGTAGTACCTCCACCACCTGAGCTTCTAGTTGGAGAAGTAGTTGTACCACCACCTGAACTTCTTGTTGGAGACGTTGTAGTTCCACCACCTGAGCTTCTTGTAGGAGTAGTTGTAGTTCCTCCACCACCTGAGCCTCTTGAAGGAGATGTTGTAGTTCCACCACTTCCACTTCCTGTTGAAGATGGTTCAGTTCTCGTTGGAGTTGTTGTTGTTCCGTTATCATTTGATCCTGATGACCAAGTAATGATTGGTTTTTTCTTTCTTGGAGTTTCAGGTTCCACTGGAGGACCATCAACAGGTTTTGTTGTTGTCGTTGGTTTTGTTGAACCAGTACCTGGATCTTTAACAGGATCAGTTGTTGAACCTGCAGAAGTTGAGGTTGTTCCTGGATTTTTCCCTGGAACATTGATCACTGGATCTTTTTCTGGTTTAGTTCCACCTGTAGTTGAACCATCACCTCTTGGAACACCACCATTTCCGTTGTTAATTTCAACAGGCACATCTTTTTGTGGAGCTTTTCCTCTAGGAGTTGAAGGCACTGGAGGACCTGGATTTACATTTGGGATTGGTTTTCTTATTGGTGTTGTAATTGGAGTTGGAGTTCTTGTAATTACTGGTTGTGGAGATGGAGGAATATTTAACATTCCGTTATCAAAAATACACGCATTTAAATCTGCACCAGTTAATCCCGCAGCTTGACAATTTCTTCTTGCTCTTTCGCGTTGATCGTTGTCCATATCACGAACTGAAATATGTTGTCTTGGGAACGTGTAATCCGTAAAAGAATTCGTATTTCTTCCAAACGGATAATCGAATAAAGTTGTCTGATCATTGATTCTCCAGTAATTTCCGAAATCACGTGCAACGTACGTTAAGTATTGTTGTTCAACTTCACGCGTGTTTGGATCTGTTGAACCGAATACATTGAAATCCCAATTATTGTTGTTAGCTAAAACTGAATTTGGTACTCTGAAATCATCAGAACGATCACCATCACCATCACCAAGAACACCATCATATTGGTCGTTACAAGGATAAATTAAAGTAGTCACATTCATGAAATTTGCTCCAGTCATGTCTACTTCAACACGTTCCCCTGTTGGCCAAGTAACCATATAATTTCTTCTTGAACGAACAATTGTTCCTCCGTGAGGTAAGAAATAAGCTTTATCTTCAATGTACAAAGCTTGTCCTTCTAAACGCACTGGTGTAGTTGAGTTAGCGTCAGGTAAATCAGAAGCATAAATACATAAACGATCTCCAGCAACATCCATCGCTACAGCAGAATTCAATGAAACGCTTTCACCAGATGCTTTTTGGCGAACTTGAACATTCATGTGTCCACTATTAGATTTTACCAAAGTAAACTCACCAACAGTTTGGAAAGAGAAAGTTGACCCATCAAATGATTTTAAATGTGGATCTCCATACGTCCTTCCTGTTTGGGGAGAACAAGATGGACGAGTTGCAAAATGATTTAAGCGCGTCCACTGATTGCGAGTTGCTTCATCATTTGTTGTGTTTTGGCTGTTTGTTGCGATTTTCTCACGAACAGCAGTTTGCGTTGCCGGTGGCATTGCTTGAAACATTTCAGATGGAGTATAATCCTCTGGAAAGTTTCTGTCTGGAATAGGTTTGTTATTAATTACGGCTTGCATTGAGTTTGCTAACCATTCACCTCTAACAGCATCCCATGCCATCATTTCTTTTTTAACTCCTTCGAAATCATGCGTGAAAGCGTCTCCTTGTGCGAAGGATGAATTCAAAGTTAGTAGTAACATACTAACGAAGCCTCCGATTTTGTAATGTGTCTTCATACACTTAAAATTTTAGATGAAAATGCATAAGCAAACAGCGTGCCGAAATTGTTAATTTATTCTTAAATTTTAATTTTCCTTCAGAAAATCAGTGTGGGGATGCGATTAATCGCATCCTTAACAGTTAGATGTTATTTTATAACATCTAACTCTTTTCCAACTTTTATGAAAGCTCCAATCGCTTTATCTAAATCTTCAATTGAATGCGCTGCAGAAATTTGTGTTCGAATACGAGCTTGACCTTTTGCTACAACAGGATAAAAGAATCCAACTGCATAAACTCCTTCTTGTAATAATCTGTCTGCAAATTGTTGTGACAAAGCTGCATCGTACAACATGATTGGAACAATTGGAGAATCTCCCGGTTTAATATCAAACCCAGCAGCAATAATTTTCTCTTTGAAATACTTCGTATTGTTTTCCAATTTATCTCTCAATTCAGTTGTCGAACTTAAGATATCAAAGACTTTATTCGAAGCACCAATAATTGATGGAGCCAAAGAATTTGAGAATAAATAGGGACGAGAACGTTGACGTAATAGTTCAATGATTTCTTTTTTCCCTGTTGTGTAACCACCCATTGCACCACCTAAAGCTTTTCCTAAAGTTCCAGTAATGATATCTACACGATCCAAAACATTGTGGTATTCTGGAACTCCACGACCTGTTTTTCCGATAAATCCAGCAGAGTGACACTCATCCGTCATCACTAAAGCATCGTATTTATCAGCTAAGTCACAAATTTCATTCATTTTAGCAATGTCACCGTCCATTGAGAAAACTCCATCGGTAACAATAATTCTAAAACGTTGTGCTTGTGCTTTTTTCAATTGCTCTTCTAAGTCAGCCATATCGCTGTGTTTGTAGCGGTAACGTGCAGCTTTACACAAACGAATCCCATCGATAATTGATGCGTGATTCAATTCATCAGAAATAATTGCATCTTCTTCTGAAAACAAAGGTTCGAAAACACCTCCATTTGCATCAAAAGCCGCTGCGTATAAAATCGTATCTTCAGTACCGTAAAACTTAGCGATTTTAGCTTCTAATTCTTTGTGAATATCTTGCGTTCCACAAATAAAACGTACAGATGACATTCCAAAACCGTGAGTATCTAAAGCGTCTTTTGCTGCTTGAATAACATCTGGATGCGAAGAAAGTCCAAGGTAATTGTTTGCACACATGATAACAACTTCATCACCTGAGCTCACATGTACACGTGCACCTTGAGGAGTTGTAATGATTCTTTCACGTTTAAAAATTCCTCCTTCTTGGATTGCTTTTAGTTCGTTTGACAAATGGTCTTTTAGTTTTCCGTACATATTTCGCTTATTTTGAATATTATCGATTTCTTCTAAATACAAATATAGTTGAACTTCAAGAATTCAGACGTTTTGAAACAAAAAAAAGGGCTCCAAATCATGGAACCCTTTCATATAATCTTATCTTAAAACTTTTATTGTTTCATTGTAAAGAATGCTTTTGCTTGCGGATCGTTTGGCTCAAGAGTTTGAACTGTTGTCCAATAAACTTTAGCTTTCACGAAATCTTTACCTTCTTTCGAGTTTACATAGTAATCACCTAAGTATTTAGAAGCTTCAATCATATTGCTTTTAGCTTTTGCTTTATCTTCTTCTGTCAACTTAGTTAAATAAGTTTCGTACATGTCTTTAGCTAAGTATTTACGTACTTTAACATCAGCAAGATCTTGTTTGTCTTTTGCACGTGCTGACCAAAAGTATCCATTTGGAAAAGAAGGAGCTTTTTCGATCAATTTAGCAAATTGTTGTTCTGATTCAACATATTGATTATTGAAGTAGTATGCTCTACCAAAATCAAATAAATCATTTGGTGACATTTTATCTGCGAAAGTTGTTTCTTTCTTTTTATACGTTTCTATAATCTTAACGTAATTTTTTGTTTTACCATACAATTTCGCGATTTCAGTTAAGTAATCTCCACCTTTATCAGAATCCAATGTAGCAGCTTTTTCAAACTCAGCGATTGCTTTTTCTTCTTGTTTCAATTTCACTAAGATATTTGCACGGTATTTATAATCGTCGCCAATGATTTTATCAGATTCAACAACTTTAAAAAACTCATCACTTGCCATTAATGCTTTTTGGTAAAGAGCTTCATCTGCAGCAGTATTTGTTTCATATAATGAATATGCAATGAAACGCTTCGTATAAGCATTTGAATAACCATTTGATTCTAATGTATTCAATTCAACCATAGCCTCACTGTATTTTGCAGCAGCGAAAAGAGCTGTAGCTAAACGGTAACGAGCTTCATTAGTCGGATTAATTGCTAACGCTTTTTTGTATAAATCCGCAGCATTGTTGTATTTAGCAAACGCCATATTTAATTCTGCGTGTTGACGGTAAGCAGGAGCAAAATTAGGATTAGCAGTTTCAGCTTTAATAAATTCATCATTTGCTAATTGGTAGTTTTTCACCCCTAGGTAAATCATTGCTTTCTTAGCGATCAAAGCTGCATTAGAAGGTTCAACTTGAAGAGCTGCGTTGTATTGAGCAGTTGCAGCAGATACATTTTGAGCACTTTGAGCCAATAACACATCACCTAACATAGATAATGCTTCCACATTTTTAGGTTCTAAAGCAATCGTTTGTTTTAAATAACCTTCAGCCAATTTCAAATTTTTAATTGGACCTGTATAATATGTTTCAGCAACACGCAATAACACTTGCGCATTTTTTGATTTCGTTTTTTTGATTGTTGCACAGAATTGTTGTGCAGCAGTTGTTGTATCTCCACCAAAATAGATTGCTTTAGCCATTGAAACTTGAGACAATTTATCTTCAGGATTTAATGCCCCTGCTTTTTGCCACATTTCAACTGCTTTTTTGTTATCACCTAAAATTTGGTAATAATTTCCAAAGTAATATAAATTATCAACGCTTGTTGGATCTGAAGTAATCAACGATTCGAAGTCTTTTTTAGCGTCTTCGTAACGTTCGTTTTCAGTGTTTTTCAAGGCATCTTTTATGGTGTGTTGCGCTTGTAGGGAAGTTCCCAAAGTGACTGTAAGTACAGTAAAAAACAGTTTTTTCATTTTATTTATAACTTTTCTTTTCAATTTAACGAATGGTGTATAGCAAATCTCTTGCCAAGATACATTCTTATTCTTTTTTGAGATGCAAAAATAAGCTAATTTTTCAGACAGATTGAGTGAAGTATCCGAATTTACTCTTGAATTGTAATATTGATCTCTCGAGATGTTATTTTCCCTTGAATCAATTCACATTTTTCGACCAACAATTGACCTGCTCTACTCAAAAGGAAATCTGCAAAGTGTTGATCTACAGAAATTGGAGTCCCTACAACATGATAGTAAATTGGTCTTCTAAATGGATATTTTTCGGCTTGAATGTTTGGTTTATTTGGTTTCCAATATACTTTCGTTGACTTTGGAGATACTGAAATGATTGTGCATTTCTTCAGCAGTTCTTGAACTTTGGGATCATCCAAATCGGAGAATAAATTATATCCCAATATTGCCATTGCCGCTTCATTTTTATTCAAGTATTCTAGTGCTTTTTTGGAATTTCCAGCAGCATTAATGTTTTCAGCGAATTGAAGTTTTGGATGATTTGTTTTAAAATAGTTGAAATTAGCAGATTGAACATCGTCAAAAGCTACTTCTATGTTTTGCTTATTAATTGGCCAGGTAGTTAATTTTCCAGAAAGAATATCTAGAATTTGATTTTCAGAAAGTAAACTATCGGGATTTTTCTTGTTTATCACAAAAACTAATGCATCATGAGCAATCAAATAAGAACGCAAAGGACGATTTGCTTTTACATATTCTAAACTATCTTTTTTAGAAAAGGGCATACTTCCTACTAGAGAATTAGCTTTTCCACGTGCCATTAAATTTCTCGCTTCCGTTTCTGAAACTACATTTAATACCATTTTCCCTCTATTCGTAGTAGGTTCAAACGATTCATACGCAGTTTTAATGTAGGGTTGAAAACTGTGATCAACAGCCAGCATATTTGGCGCTTTGAACTCTTTGTCGAAGCGTTCTTCTTTCGAACCACACGCACTTAAAAGAACTACAAGTCCAAAAAAGATACTAATTTTCATTTTTTTCACGTTGCATTTTTTTGATTGTTGAATAAATCGTTGTGATTCTAAACACAGCATATAGAATTGCTAGCGCACCAAACATACTACGATTAAAACCATATAATTCCTTAGTATAAATTGTTGTGAAAAACAAACCATAAGCCATGATTATACAAACTAGTACAACTAAACTTGATAGAAATATATTGATGTATTTTAAGCTATTCATTTGTATGTAAAAATAAAAAAATCCCATCAGAAATAAAACTGATGGGATCTATATAAAAAAGAACTAAATTAATTCAATTTAAATTGAACTGGTAGTGTAAACGTTGAGTTTACAGCTTTACCGTTCACTTTTCCTGGTTTCCAATTCGGCATTGATTTAATTACACGAACTGCTTCAGCATCACATTCAGGGCAATCTTGTACACCACGAACAACTTTTACATTCGAGATATTTCCAGATTCAGAAACGATAAATTTCAAGTAACATTTACCTTCAATACTCATATCTACAGCAGTTTGCGGATATTTTATATTATTTCCTAAATATGCTCTAGCTGCAGCCATTCCACCTGGGAAATCTGCTGGCTCATCAACCACATCGTAAATGACTGGATCCTTTTTCTCCTCAATAACTGGATCAACTTTTATTACAGGATCATCTGTACCAAATTCACTATTCCCATCAATAGTTTTATCACTAACATTGTCTTTAGGATCAACAATTTGAATTTCATCAGCTGGTTCATCATCAGAAACAACTGGAGCAAGGAATTGAATTTGCTTTTGTGCTTCTGGAATTTCTTCCTCAAGTGGTTCGATAATTTCCTCTTTTTTGAAGGTATCATCAAGTGCAAATGCTGAATTATCTTTCTTCCCTTCTTCACCTTTTTGCTCAGGATTTCCTGTAACAGTGTAATAAACACCAAAAGCTGTACCTATAGAAAAGATTACAGCACCCATTACAATCAACAAGTTTTTATTGTTATCGCGACGTAATGTGTACGCACCGTATTCGTGATTTCTGTGTTCAAAAACTTCTTCACGTCGATCATCTGCAGTTGGTTGCAACCAGTTTTTTGTAGAAAAATAATCGTACAAACTCAAGGCTGCAAAAACAACCATTACAGAGAAAATAACTATTAATGAAGTATCCATAATATAAAATTTAGTTATTTAAGTTTCTCATCAATTAACTTCTGCTCATCTTTCATCAAGTCAACAGGAGCAATCATACCAATGTTTGCAATATACAATTCGTCAATGATATCAATAAACTCTCTTGTTAATGCTTTCTCATCAGTTTTAACTAATACACTTAAAGGATTATTTTTCTTTTGATCCTTTTTAGCTTCTTTGATTAAACGCAAACGAGTTGAATCTGCAAATTCCTTTCTAGCGAAACGCTGGTCAATATCAAAAATTGCTCTGATAACACCTTTATTACCATCACGAAGCATTTTACGCACTCCATCAGGCCCTAAATTAGTTTCCTCTAAAGTTGTTGCAGGTTTTCCTTTTGCATTACCAGCTGGATAAAACTCTCCTTTGTAATAGAAAATTCGACCTTTTGATAATAAAAAAGTAATTGCATTGTTTATTATTGGAGGATTTGGATTATCAATCTTCTCTTTTGCTGGATAAGCCAAATTCATCACTTTTGGCTTCTGGAAAGTCGAAGTCAATACGAAGAAAGTCAACAAAAGGAATGCTAAATCCACCATTGGAGTCATGTCCACACGTGTGGAACCTTTCTTGGCGCGTTTTTTACCTTTGCCGTCGCCACCGCCGCCATCTGCTATTTCTGCCATGTCTTTATTGCGTTACTGGTTTTGCTTCCTGAGAAGTGATAAAATTCAAATTGTTCAGTTTTAAATCACGGAATGTTTCAATCACTACTTTAGTTCTTACATATTCCGCTTCACCTGAAACTTTAATTACAAATCGGGGTTTGAAGTCGAATGGATCTAAAGCTGCAGCATTTTTAGCTTGTAAAGCTGTTGCATCATTAAATTGTTTTTGTCCATTTGCATTCATGACTTCATTTGCAGCTTTCAGCCACAATTTTAATTCATTAGTACCTTTTGTAGTATCCATAGGAATAGCTTCTTCAGCAGCAGCTGACATTGCTTTTCTCTCTTCACTAGACATGGATAAGAACTTAGGTAAAAAACTTACGCTACATCCTATGTTTCCGCTTTTCGCAAACTCGTTTTCCATTTCTGGAGTCGGTTTTTGGTTAAAGTTTTTCATCACTTCACGCAAGACCATACGACGATTCGTATCACCTGCACAAGAGAAGAAAACTTGACCTCCATCAGTTATCGTTACTTGCACCAAAGTTTTCTCTGGAATTTCTTCTTCACCAATTGAAGAAGGAATAGTAACTGTAACTAACTCTTCCGAACGGAATGTAGCAGCAAGCATAAAGAAGGTAACCAAAAGGAACGCCAAGTCAACCATCGGCGTCATGTCGATGGTAGGGGAACCTTTGGGCATTTTTAACTTCGCCATTGCTACTATATTAAATTATTTGCTTAAACGATTATTTGTTACGTGCTGTAAAGTTTTGTACGATAGCGTAACCAGCTTCGTCCATAGCATGTGTCAATTGATCAATTTTCGTTGTAAAGTAGTTGTATACGATAATTGCCAAAGTAGACGCGAAGATACCGAAGAAAGTATTGATTAAGGCTTCAGAGATACCTACAGATAATTTAGATGTATCTGGAGTACCAGCACCCATCGCTTGGAACGATTTAATCATCCCGACAACTGTACCAATCAAACCGATCAATGTACCGATAGACGCACAAGTTGAGATAATTACTAAGTTTTTAGACATCATTGGCATTTCTAATGCTACTGTATCTTCGATTTCTTTTTTAATTGCTTCGATTTTAGCTTCACGATCTAAAGACGCATCGTTTTGAACGAATTCGTATTTTTCTAAACCAGAACGAATAACGTTAGCGATAGATCCTTTTTGAGAATCACATAATTCAATTGCACCAGCGATATCATTGTTATCCAATGATTCTTGAACATTTGAAATGAACCCGTTTAAGTTTTTCTTTCCGCGAGCAGAAAATAAACCAAAAGCTCTTTCTACAGAGAAAATGATAACCACAAGGTTAACAGCAACTAAGAAAGGTACGATAATACCACCTTTGTAAATTGTTCCAAATGTGTTTAAAGGATGAGATGCTTCAGCAACTTTACCTTTTTCTAATCCTGAGAAGTTTGCTGGATCTCCGAAAACGAATTGGTAGATAGAAAACCCGATAATCAATGCGATTACGATAGTTAATGAGGCAACCAATGCTGAGAAACCTCCACCTGTTCTTTGTGTACTCATAATTTAGTTTTTATTGAACTTTTAAATGTTTAAGGTTCAAACTTACTAAAAAGGATTCAAATAAAACAAATTGGTAATAAAGATTTAATATATAAATTGAGTAAAGTGTATAAAATCGGACCTGAAATGTTGAATTTGGATACTTGAAACTTGTATGAAAAGGGATTTTAGGATTTCAAGAAAGAATTTATTAAGTTTTCTTTACTTTTTACAATTGAAATAGGGAAATTGTGAACAGAATAATCTTTTTGAATCAATTGAGCGTTTTTTAAAAAGACTAAATGGTCAGAGATTGTTGAATGAGATCTATTCAATCTTTTACATAAATCTGTTGTTGTCAGACTTTTTTCATTCAAAAGAATTTTTAAAATCCTTACTCTTACTTCAGAGGAAAAAGCATTTCCAAGTGTTGCAATTTTTGTTTCTTGATCTGACCAGTTATCGTTTCTTGTGATACTCATTGTGTAAAAATTAAAATATTGATACTTGAAGTTAAAAAGAAAAATTGGAATAATCGACGTTACAAAACGTTTTTTTTGATTTTAAGAATGACTAAACATAGTTTAGAGATTTATAACAGATTTTGATTTTAAGTATATAATTATTGCAATAAATTGGTATAGGTAACGTCTTTTACCGTTAAGTGAGGTAATAAAGCTGGATTACGAAACGTCACGCCTTTTACCGTTACGTAAGGTAATAAAGCTGGATTGGGAAATGTCACGCCTTTTACCTTTATGTGAAGTAATAAAGCTGGATTGGGAAACGTCACGCCTTTTACCGTTATGTGAAGTAATAAAGCTGGATTGGGAAATGTCACGCCTTTTACCGTTATGTGAGGTAATTAAGCTGGATTGGGAAACGTCACGCCTTTTATCGTTACGTGAGGTAATTCAGCTGGATTGGGACAAGGTAAAATAAAAGGTCTAAAGCTATAATCATCAACACTTAAACTCAAACCCTTTTTATAATACTCCGCGCGGATGTAGGCGGAAAGCCCACAGTTTGGTTTGCTTGTTTTACTCGAGGAAAAACAGCGACCTTGGAAGCTCGTTTTTTCTCTATAAGGGGCTAATCTTTATACACATTTATCTTTTAATAATTAATGGTTTTAAAACATTGAATATCAGTTAAATAGCTTGCTAATTTGATTGTTTTTGAGTATCTTTATTTATGGTTAAAAGCTGTTATTCAGGTATTTATGATGATTTTATTCCTGATTGTAGATTGAGA
>JBKDZA010000078.1:0-3992 GCA_046308455.1 Fluviicola sp. | reverse complement strand
ATAAGTCTACATCCAGATGGATATATGATTTCAATTGAGAAAAATAACATCCAGATTTATGGTGGGGAACGTAAAGGTTGTACGTATGCAGTGATTTATTTATTGGAGAGTTATTTGGGCTGTAAATACTTGAGTCCAACTGTAAAAGTCGTCCCCAAATCAGAGTCAATCAATTTCCCTATTCTAACATACAAAGATGAACCTAAAAATGACCGTCGAATCATCAATTTGTATTATGAGAATTGTACGCAAGAATACATTGATTGGAATCGCTTGTATACGATCGAAGAGATTTATCCTCCCAATTATTTTGTACATACCTTTCATCGCTTTCTTCCTTGGGAAACCTATTTTAAAGAACATCCTGAGTATTTCGCTTTATTGGAAAATAAACAACGTTCAATTGATCAATTGTGTCCAAGTCATCCAAAAGTAAAAGAGATTATTGCCGCACAATTGAAAGAGGAAATGGCGAAACTTCCTAATCAAAAAGTGTGGTCAGTCAGTCAAAATGATAATTTTAGCTATTGTCAGTGTGAAAAATGTTCTAAAATTATTACGGAAGATAAAAGTCCATCTGGACCAATTATTCGTTTGGTAAATGATATTGCATTGGCTTTTCCAGACAAAATAATTTCAACTTTAGCCTATCAATACAGTCGAAAAGCTCCAGAAGTAACAGTTCCACGAAACAATGTAGAAGTGATGTTGTGCTCTATCGAGTTACATCGACAGGAATCAATAGTAAAAGATGTGGATGCGAAAAGTTTCCGGGATGATATGATTGCTTGGGGTAAAATAGCAAACAACATTTTGATTTGGGATTACACAATCAATTTCAATCATTCAATTTCGCCCTTCCCGAATTTACATACCTTAAAAGAAAACTGTCAATTTTTCACAGATAACAATGTGAATGCAGTTTTTGAGCAATCGAATAGTTCAAAGGGATTTGAATTTTCAGAACTAAAAGTGTATTTGCTTTCACGATTAATGTGGGATCCAGACAGAAATATCGATGATTTAAAAGCTGAGTTTTTGAATTTGTATTATGGAAAAGCAGGACCAGCAATTGGGAAATACATCAAAAGTTTAGAAGAAAATTTAGCTAAAACGAATTCCAAAATGTGGATTTATGAGCATCCTGTAGTACATGAAAACGGACTTTTTTCGATTGAAAACATGAATTACTACAAAGTACTTTTCAATAAAGCTGAAGAATCTGTTAAAGATGACCAAAAGTTTTTGAATAGAGTTAAATTAGCGCGTTTACCGATTCAATATGCAGAAATGGAAATTGCAACGAATCACATGTTTGAAACAAGAGGTTGGTACAGAATTGAAGGTCAAAAAGCAATTCAAAGCGAAGAATTATTTCAAACTTTTAAAAAATTCAAAGATGTTTGTATAATAAACAAAGTTCCAGCTGTAAACGAAGCGCTTTTAACTCCAATGGACTATTGCAATTCATTGGAACGAATGATTTCAGTTTCTTTAGATGGAAATAAAGCATTTGAGAAACAAGTGATTGCAACAGTTGCACCTGATATGAAATATTCTCAAGGGAATTTGAGTTATTTGACAAATGGAGTGAATGGAGCAAGTGATTATTCGGTTCATTGGTTGGGATGGTTTGGAAAGAATACAGATTTGACGGTAGATTTAGAAAGTATTCAAAAAGCAGAAAATATAACTATTGGGTCATTGTGGAATGGAAAAAGTTGGATTTTACACCCAAAAGCAATTCGATGTTTTATATCTGAGGATGGCAAGAAGTTCGAATTATTGGGTGAAAGTAAAGTGGAAGGTGATCAAGAAAAAGAAAAAATCAATATAACACATGCTTTTCAAACGAATGGAAAAAGTTTTCGTTATGTGAAATTTGAAATCGAAGGCACTTCCATATTACCCAATTGGCATCCTTCAGCTGGACAAGCTTCGTGGTTTTTTGTTGATGAAATTATCGTGAAATAAAAAAGAGACCATCTTTCGATCGTCTCTTTTCCCAAACTTTTTTATTTTCTGTCTAAAAATTCACTTGTGCTTGCAGTCGGAGTAGACTTCCTTCTTGGAAATTGTCTTGTTTTGCATAATCTTCAAATCTTCTTTTTGAAAATGTATACATAGCAACTAATTCAAAATTTCTATTTGGTTGCCATTCAATTCCTATTTCATATTCTTGAACACGGTAACTTCTAGCGTCTAATTCATGTTTTTTACCACCTTCGTAATATTGACCTCTAACGAAAGGAATAATCAATTGATTTTTAACTTTCAATTGGTAATTCAATAAAACATATCCTCCTCGTAATTCTCTTTCCATTATAGAATCACTTAATTTATCAAACTCAGGACCTAAACCAACAGTATATTCAGCTTGAAATCCAAAAGGTTTTGGATACATTACTAAAGTTGCTGCAACACGTTGATCTCTGTATTGACCAGTAGCGTTTTTCTTTACACCGCTTGAAGTAGATAATAATCCAACGTTTCCTGCATACGCTTGAATTGCAGTTTCGAAAATTTGAGTTTTTACAGCAAATGGCCATGTAAAACGAGTCGCTAAATGTGGTTGATCATTTCTATCAGTTTGATTTGCAGTTTGACCATTATATGCTCCAAAAGCAAAACAACCATAATCACCAGAACCTTTTAAACCATCTTTAACTAATGAAGAGAACAATTTTCTTCTTTTTTCAGGAGCCCAATAAAAGAAAATACCTAAATCACGTTCATTTGATACAGCTGAATTTAAAGCATCATTTCTATCTAATGCAAGTCGATTTTGAGAAGACTGCATGTTTTCAAATCCATATGGGATTTTACTTTGACCAATTCTTAAACGGAATTCATTTTTTTTATCGAAACCAATATCAAAATAGGCATCTCTTAATTGAGCGATGTGGTTAGTTGTCCCAGCTGCACTAGCAAAATCTGGTTGAACATAAAAATAGACTCTTTCATTAAGCTGACCATAAAAAATGATACGCATACGACGAATAAAGAAGCCACCGTCTCCGCCCCAAGATTTATCACATTGTTCACATTTCAAATCTTCATTCGTGTTTAACAAATTATTATAACGAACTTGAGCATAGCCTCTAATTGAAAAGCTTTCAAACCACTTTTTCTCTTTAATTGTAGTCGTAGTAATTACATTACTGTCTTTTACTGCTCTTTTAGATTGAATTATTGCCAAAATTGAATCAAAAGAACTTATTTCATTTGCAAAAACTTGGTTATAAGAGACTACAAATAAACTTGTCAATAGAAATAGAATTGTTTTTTTCATTGTTGTTTTTAAAAAGTTGGGGCAAAACTAATTTCTAAATAATTAATTAATACATCGGTTTAGTAAACATAACATTAAATTAAATTAAGTAACAATTCGGTAACATTACATGTGGTTATATCCATTTAAGTTTTTTTTAAACTAAAAGTATTTGAAAATCAATAAGTTTTAAATCAGCTAATATGGCTTATAAAATTATCTTATATTTTAAATAATGTTTATTTATTTTAAAATTGAAATTTAGGTTAACAAATGAAGTGATTTTTACTAGAATATTACCTTTATGTTAAGAATTACTTTGAACGTTTTTACAATCTATTTTGCATCTACATTTGTCTCGAATTATAAATTTGAAATAAAATGGCATCAGGATTATTAAAGTTCTTTTTACCTAAAGACAGAATATTTTATTCGTTATTTGAAGAAGCTTCTCAAAATTTAGAGGCATTAGCTGGAAAATTAGTTGCATGTGTAAATGAATCTGATTACAACAAGCGTTCAGTTATTATTAAAGAGATGGAAGATTTAGAGCATCAAAATGATGAGTTAACACACCGAATCTTTGTTGAATTAGGAAAAAACTTTATTACACCTTTTGATCGTGAGGATATTCACTCTCTTGCGACTTCATTAGACGATGTAGCTGACTATATGTATGCTACAGGTAAAAAAATCAATTTTTATAAAATCAATCCACACG
>JBKDZA010000077.1:0-2319 GCA_046308455.1 Fluviicola sp. | reverse complement strand
CCAATTCACGTTTACATTTCACCAATTCGAATTTGTTTCAAGCACATCCGATGGGAAATCAGGTGAGTGAATTATTGTTGCGTTTCAATTATGAATTTAAAAATCTATTTGTAGCTGGAATAATTAACTATTACTTCAAGCAGAATAGCAATTACGGTGCGAATCTTCCTGTTTTTTCAGACAATTCGATTGTGAATCAAAGTGTGCTTAACTCAATTATTGAAGTTGGGTATCGCATCAATCGATCTTATGGATTTGAGGTCTTTGGTGGGCTTCGCGTTCGTACATTAACGGATAAAAAAAGTGATATAGTAACTTGGATTAACACTGGAATTCGAACGAATATTAACAACCATTATTTTGATTTTTGATGAAGTTGGTTTTAGTCATATCGTTTTTAGTTTATTCGAAACTCATCATTGGTCAGTTCGCCATAGATCCAATTTCCTTATGGAATTTGAAAAAACTGAATGGAGAAAATTATTCTATAATTCAACCTCAAATAATTTATGAAGATCCATTTGTAAAATTAATGAAGTATAATATTGACACTTTAATTGAAGAAAAAGACACAACAATTTCATTCAAACAATTAATAACTCCAGCAAGATTGTATGAAGTAAGAAATTTAGTTAGTCTAGTAACTGAAAATTTTGTTCAATATGATTCTACATTAACTTTCAGAAGCTCTCTAGGTTTTAATGTTCAAGGTTCTTGGAAAAAATGGATGAACAAAACACAAGTCCTGAGTGGTTGGAGTGCCCGTGAAGCTGACAATCAAGTTCATTCATTTATTTTACCTTTAAATAACAACTCCTATTACTGGTACAATGATGTTCGAACTCGCTTTGGTTACAATGCCAACAAGCAATTGCACATCAGTTTTGGAATCGATAATCAGTTTTTTGGAGAAGGATATCGTTCGTTGATTCAAAGTGATCAAGTTGCTCCTAATCCTTTTGCGATGCTTCGAACGAAATTTTGGCGTTTTGAATACGGATTGTTGTATCAATTTTACCACGAACAACAAATCAATTCGCGTTATTTGAAATTCAACGCTTTGCACTATTTGAGTTACAATGTGACCGATAAATTCAATATTTCACTTTTTGAACAAGTCTTATTTCCTTCAAAAGACGGACAGTTGAAACGCAATTTTGAAGTGGAATACTTGAATCCGATTGTGTTTTTTAGACCTCAAGAGTACAGTATTGGTTCAGCGGATAATGTTTTATTGGCATTAAATACGAGTTATGATTTTAAAAACTCTACACTTTATGGACAAATTGCATTGGATGAGTTTGTACTTTCAGAAATTCGTGCTCGTTCGAAATGGTGGGCAAATAAATATGCGGTTCAATTAGGATACAAGGGAAATCATGAGCGTTGGTTGTATCGAGTTGAAGCGAATTTGGTTCGTCCGTATACGTATGCGCACATTGACTTTTCTCAAAATGCCGGGAATTTAGGTCGACCAAATGCACACCCACTTGGAAGTAATTTTATTGAATTGTTAGCTCATACAACATATATGTTTGATAAAATTGGTAGTGTTGATGTTTTTGGAACTTTCAATCTCAAAGGTTTTGATGAAACGGGTAAAAGTTGGGGTGGAGATATTTACCAAAACTATGCGTTTCGTGTGAAGGAATATGGGAATACGATTGGACAAGGCTTGACACAAAGAAGTGTGTTGTTTGGTTCGGTTTACAGGTATTATTTACGTTCAAAAAAGAAGATCTTCAGTTCGAGTTTTGAGTTGTATGCGCAAGTGAACTTTCAATATACTTGGGGCGAAAAGGGAAATCAGTTTTTACCTTCTACTGTTGTTGGGGTTCGGAATAATTTGTTTCAGAGTCGGAAGCCGTTTTAAAAATTATCAATTGTCAATTATTAAAAGGTTGAATTTAAATTGAATAGATTGTTTTTAAGATATAAGTCTGTTTGAAACGTTAAGAATTTTAAATTTGGCAGTTCTGCAGTTCGGGGAACTACCCGAAACGTTTCGGGGAAAAGGCAGAATTCCCAATTATCAATTTTGGAATTTTACAAAGTGGTCAATTAACAAACAAGTCATATAATCAAATAATCGTTTTTTGTTTAGATGTCTACATATCTAGACATCTGTCAGTATTCAATTTTGAAAAGTGGACAACTATCCGACAAAGAAGCATTTTTTGTAATTAGGGTCTGCTGAAAAAGTCAGACTCAAATTTGACTTAGATTTGAAAATTTGTAGCTAAAAAATATTTTTTGTCGAAAGTTTAAAATTTTTGAGAAGATAACTTTTAGGCAATACTGTACTAGCTCAGCCAAATT
>JBKDZA010000076.1:0-3177 GCA_046308455.1 Fluviicola sp. | reverse complement strand
AAATACAAAGTCGTAAATCCAATCGAATGTGATGAATGTACTAAAATGGATATCAATTTTGAAAATCTAACATTAGAAGTGTCAGACAAAGATGGAATGGTTTATTTGAGTCTTGGTGGAAAAGGAGTAGGGATAAGTGGAGACTTTTATGGTTTAAATGAATCTGAAAAATGTGTGATTACTGTTGGAATTGGAAGAGGAAATGCGGAAACATTTTTGATTTTAGAAAATGGAAATATCTTTTACAGTGGATTCGAATTTGAAAAAACAGACAAATAAGTAGAGTTATTTTTTAATTTCTTTTATTTTTGACAAATGACTACAAAACGCATCATTTTTCTTGCTTCTACAGCTCTTTTTTTAATTGCTATTCTATTTATAAATACAAGTTCAGATTTAAAACAGGCTGACATTAATTTCTACAATGCCATCGCAATGGGAACCTATATGGTTGTATTGTGGTTAACGGAAGCGATAAATATTTTTATCACAGCTTTGATTCCATTGGTTGCTGGGAATTTATTAGGACTTATTTCGACACAAGAATTAGCTGAAAGTTATGGTGATAAAATGGTGTATCTGTTTTTAGGTGGATTTGTTTTGGCACTAGCACTTGAAAAATGGCACATTCACACAGCAATTGCTTCACGAATAATTAAAGTGGTAGGAAATAAAAAAGGTCCAATTTTATTTGGATTCTTAATGACTACAGGCTTTTTGAGTATGTGGGTTTCGAATACCGCGACTGCATTAATGATGTTGCCAATGGCAATTGCAATCGTTGAATTACAACCTAAAGGTCAACGAAAAGGTAAATTCTCCATTTTTATTATTCTAGCTGTTGCTTATGGTGCGAACATTGGCGGAATGGGAACGTTGATTGGATCACCTCCAAATACTCAAATGGCAGGGATTTTAGAGTCAACGTATCACATCAAAGTTTCTTTCATGGATTGGTTTAAAGTTGGAGCACCTGCCGCCTTTTTCATGTTGTTACTGGCTTACGGATTTTTCTGGTTATTGCTCGGTAAAGAACGAAACGAACGTTTGGAAGGATATGAACACGAAATACATACTATCAATAAAGATCAATGGAAAATAATAGGGATTTTCACATTTGTAGTTACTTTATGGATTATTAAAGATTTCGCTTTTGGAAAAACAGGTTGGTTACCTTTCATAAAATTAGAAGAAGCAAATGTAGCAATTTTTGGAGCAGTTTTAATGTTATTGATCCCAACGAAAAATGATACACGAAAAACATTGTTGAAATGGGACGACTTGAAGGAAGTTCCTTGGGGAATCTTATTGATGTTTGGTGGTGGACTAGCACTATCAAAGGCTTTGGATACAGGAAAAGTAGTTGACTTCATTTCGATGAAATTTCAAGAAAATGAAATCACTGGTTATTTATCTTTACTTCTTGTAATTGTAATTTTCTCAGTGTTCTTGACAGAACTTTTATCGAATCTTGCAATGGTTACCTTGATGATTCCAATCATTGCAGATATTTGTTTGAAAACAGATGTTGCTCCACTAGCGTTATGTCTACCAGCTACACTTGCAGCGAGTTGTGGATTCATGATGCCTGTTGGAACTCCTCCAAATGCAATTGCATATTCTTCAGGAATTGTTCCAATGAAAAAAATGTTACTCTACGGTTTTGTAACAAATTGGATAGCAATCGTCGTTATTATTGCTTTGTCGGCATTGTTTTTCTAACTTTGCACCAAAATTTTTAAAATGGCTTTTGACATAGCAATTATTGGTGGTGGAATTGTAGGTGCTGCAACTTTTTACAAATTGCAAACACGTTACCCAGATTTAGCAATCGTTTTAATCGAAAAAGAAAAAGGTTTAGCAAATCACCAAACTGGAAATAATTCAGGTGTAATTCACTCAGGACTGTATTATAAACCAGGTTCGTTGAAAGCGAAAAATTGTGTTTCAGGTAGACATGAACTGGTTGCTTTCGCAAAAGAACACAAAATTGCACACGATGTATGTGGAAAAGTTGTTGTTGCAACTGACAAATCTGAATTGCCAAACATGGAAAAGATTTTCCAAAATGGTATTGCAAATAAAATAGAAGGTATCGAAATGATTTCTGCTGAAAAAGTGAAAGAAATCGAACCATATGTTGAAAGTATCGGCGGAATTTATGTGGCATGTACCGGTATCATAGACTTTAGAGGCGCAACTGAAAAAATGGCTGAAATTGCTTTGTCAATGCAACCTAAAAGTGCAATGAAATTAGGTTATGAAGTTACTGCAATAGACCGTGATGCTGAAAAGACGACAATTGTTACTAATAAAGGAAAAATTGAAGCTAAATACTTAATCTTCTGTGGTGGTTTACAGGCAGATAGATTAGCACGAAAAGATGGCGTAAAATTAAAAGAAAAAGTAGTTGGTTTCCGTGGCGATTATTACGAATTAACTCCTGAAGCGAAACACAAAGTAAAAAACTTAATTTACCCAGTTCCAAATCCTGATTTTCCTTTCTTGGGCGTACATTTCACACGTATGACAGATGGTGAAATCGAATGTGGTCCAAACGCAGTATTTACTTTCAAACGTGAAGGATACAAAAAAACAGATTTCTCTTTCAAAGATACTGCAGATGCACTTTCATACCGTGGAACGTGGAAATTGTTCTTCAATAACATGAAATTTGGAATTGATGAGTACAGAAGAGCTTTCTCAAAACGTTTGTTCTTGAAGACCTTACAACGAATTATTCCGACTTTAACAATGGAAGATATTCATCCAGGAAGAGCAGGGGTAAGAGCACTTTTATTAGCTAGAGATGGTGACACACGCGACGATTTCCGTTTTGAGTTTCATGCAAATTCAATTCACGTGTTGAATGCTCCTTCTCCAGCTGCTACTGCTTCACTTGCTATTGGCGGACAAATTGCTGACGAAGCGGAAAAACATTTTGGATTAAAATAATTGAAGGAAATTTATTCTAAAAATAAGAAAAGGCTGTTTCAAATGAGACAGCCTTTTATTTTAAAACTTAGTTCGAATTAATTTTTGATAACAGTCAAGGTTTTTTCAATTCCATTTGATTGAACTCGAACGAAATAAGTTCCTTTCTCCATATTTTCTAAAGAAATAACTTCTTCTTGCGATTGAGGAGTTAACTCAATGATTTTTTGACCTGTAATAGCG
>JBKDZA010000075.1:0-6139 GCA_046308455.1 Fluviicola sp. | reverse complement strand
ATTATCCGTTATTATCCGTTATTATCCGTTATTATCCGTTATTATCCGTTATTATCCGTTATTATCCGTTATTATCCGTTATTATCCGTTATTATCCGTTATTATCCGTTATTATCCGTTATTATCCGTTATTATCTCCCGTAAGTACGGGATTATTATCCGTTATTATCCGTTATTATCCGTTATTATCTCCCGTAAGTACGGGATTATTATCCGTTATTATCTCCCGTACATACGGGATTATTATCCGTTAAAAACACTTAGAAAAAAAAGAAAAATGATTTTATTAATTCAAAAACCTTATAAAACTGAAAAAGGTGAACCCAAAATCCACCTTTTTCCAAACCTAAAAACCCAATTTACCAAACCAATCAGAGAGTACTCTGAATTTTATTGACACCTACTAGATGTTCAATATTTAATATGGTTGGAAAATAAAGTGAAATATTTTAATATTTTTTTATTATTTAGTATAATACCTTTTAATCCAGACAGTTACAAGGCGGGTCAAATTTCCAATTTACGTTAGGAAGTGCCAATGTCCACTTTTCTTGAAACTTTGCATTGAACATAATTCCTCTCAAATCAACTAACCTCAATGAACTACAATTCACCAAATCTTCTGGTAAAGCAGCAATCGGATTATCCCAAATATCTATAATTGCAAGTTTTTTTAATAAACCAATACAATCTGGTAATCTAGTAATTTGATTTCTTGAAATTAATAACCGTCTTAGATTTGGCATTTGACAAATAAAAAGTGGAGTATTTGAAATCTTATTTTTATTAGCAATAAAAACTTCCATCTTTTTCAATTGTCCTAATTCAATCGGAATATTCGTGATTTTATTCTTAGAGATATTTAAGTATTTCAATTCAGTAAATCGGTACAATTCTTTGGGTAAGCTATCCCATTTTAATCCAGATGCATCAATTGCAAAAACTGTGTCTGAATTAGCTTTTTTGACTTCATTCCACTTGTAAACCTTCAATGAATCTTGAGCATTACTCAAAAAACTTAAAAATAAAATACTATAAATTAGAAAGTATCTCTCGAGCTGTTTTTTCATCTTTTCTTAATTGTAATTTTAATTCATCTAATGATGAAAAACGTTTTTCTGAACGTATAAAATCTCGCACATAAACATGCAAGTTTTCTCCGTAAATATCTGAAGAAAAATCAAATATAAAAACTTCTAAATGTATTTGTAACGAATCTTGAACTGTTGGTTTTGTTCCTATATTCATTACCCCGTTTAAACGTTCTCCATTTAAGTCTAACTCAACAGCATAAACTCCATTTGCTGGTATAATTTTATTCTTGTCGGAAATTTGAATATTTGCAGTTGGAAAACCTATTGTTCTTCCCAATTGATTTCCTTTAACAACTTCACCATTGAATTGATATGGCTCACCTAAATACTGAGTTACAACATCCGTTTTACCTTCCAAAATTGACTTTCTGATTTTTGTTGAGCTAACTGTTTCACCATTAAAATCAACTGCTTGAATTTGTGAAACATTAAAACCAAATTCACTTCCAAGTACTTTTAATTCATCGAAATTACCTTGTCTATTCTTACCAAAATGATGATCATAACCTACCATCATCTCTGAAACATGTAACTTGTCTACCAAAATTGATTTTACAAATTCTCTTGCTGATAGTTGCGAAAATTCTTTTGTAAATGGAAATAATACAACTGTATCTAACCCTGTTTTCTCCAATTTCACTAATCGTTCTTCTAAAGTATCAATTAGTTTTACTGAATGATTTATTGGATCTAAAACTATTCGTGGATGTGGATCAAATGTAAATAAAACAGATTCTTTATTAGATTCTTGTGCTTTTTTAACCAAGTTTTTTAAAATTTCCTGGTGACCAATATGCACCCCATCGTATGTTCCCAGTGTAACAATTGGGGCTGTAAATTGAATTGCTGCTTCTAAATTTCGAATAATCCGCATGACACAAAGTTAAGAGACAAATGTGAATCCAATTCCTTCTTTTAATTTTTTATACTAGTTTTTTAATAAACTACCACTCTTTCTTGATGTATTTGACCTGATTTTATAATCGTTATGAAATAATTACCTGAAATTTTAGGAGCTCCAAATCGATTTTCTTGTGTTTCAATTTTTCGACCCATTTCGTCACAAATTATAAACATAATTGATTCACCGTCGTTAAAAATAAATTCTTCTCCTTTTTCAGAAAAAGATGGAAGATAATCTTTGGATTTTAATTGTTCCTTTATTCCAGCTCCTTCCATATGAAAAACAGCAATTGCATCTAAGTCAAATCCTCCCGAAGCAAAAGCAGTTGGATAAGGATCGTTAATATAATTTCCATTTATGTCTGTACTTCCAAATACAGGATCAATAGAACCAACAACATCAATTATTCGCACAAAATGAATTTGATTCACATCCAAATTTGACGAACCAATCAAATCATCCAAATCAAAAGGTGTTCCAAAATTAACACGATATTTCCCCGCTAAATTGTGAATCTTAGTCGCATCTCCAGATGCCTCGTAAGTTGCAATTTGAACACTATCTTGAATCAAACAATGTGCTGGAAATCGAACAAAATTTACTCCGTCTGAACTAACTTCAACAAAAGCTAATTCAAGAAATTCATCACTAAATCCGTTTTCGAAAATAGCAAAATCAAATCCACTTTCATTTTTAATCGGAGATGTGAAAAAATAGGTTGCAATTCCTCCATCACCAAGACTTACTACATTAGAATTGACTTCCCCTAAAGCATATTCAGGTAATCCATACGTGACTTCTGGGGAATTAACTACAGCTATATCCTCAACTCCCCGTTGAATGATTACAGAATCTCCCCAAGCAATAATAAATGGATCGTTGTAATTAATCGCCGTTGAATTTGAACTCCCCGCTGGTCCAGGAAATTGACAAAAAGAATGAAATGGTATGCAAATAAATGCAAGAATACAAATGAATTTCATGTTAACATTTTTACGTGAATGTTTAACTAATTAAGTGTATCTGACTTTGGCTTAGCCATTCACAGTTGCACGACAGTTCAGGATTCTCACCTGATTCCACTTTGATTATATCAGTACAAAAATAACCGAATTATCTCAATAATTCAAAATTCCCATGACCATTATATTCTTTTCCATCTAAACCAACTATAAAATACTTGAAAAAATAAACCCCCTCTTTTTCTTCACCAGCAATCCATGTAGGGTTTACGCCACTAATTTCAGCAATTTTATTCCCCCAACGATTCACAATAATAATATCTGCAGATACCGCATTAACAATAGACATATCAAAAGCATCATTTTTTCCATCATTATTAGGAGTAATAATATTCGGAGCTATAAATGAAACGGGTAAAAAAGGATTTACAGTTACAATTAAGCTATCAAAATCAGAACAAAAACCATTTTCAGCTTCAAGAATGACTAAATATGTCCCTGGAGTTGTATAAGTTATTGTTGGCGTGTCTGTTGAACTTGAGGTCGATAATGTTTGACTATTTCCAAAATCGAATGTGAAATTTGTAGAAAGTATACTTGTATTTGAAAAAGTAACAGATTGATTCGGATCAATAATATTTGAAGTCAAACTTCCTAAAGACGCAACCGGATTTGGAAGTACTGTAACTGTCACATTATCTGTTCCAATACAGCCATTTGCATCTGTTCCTGTAACAGTAAAGTTATTGATACCTGTTGCTGGAGAAAATGGAGATGAATTTAAAACACCACCAGACCAACTGTAAGCAACTCCTCCACTTCCTGATAATGTAACTGATTGCCCTAAACAAATCGTTACATCAGATCCAGCATTGATTACTGGAAGCGGATTTACAGTAACTGTAATATTGTCTGTACCTACACAACCATTTACATCTGTCCCAGAAACAATATAGGTAGTTGTAGAAGTTGGAGACACAGAATTTGATGGACCATTAGGCAATGAATTTGACCAAGTGAAATTTATTACACCTGTTCCTCCTGAAGCCGTTGCACTAACAACTGAATTAGTCCCTGTACATATTGCAGATGGATTATTTCCATTTACAACTACTGGAGTTGGCTCCAAAATAAATTCTGTAATTGTATCCGAACAACCATTTGGGTCAGTTATTATTAACTCATATAATCCTTCAGATAAATCTGTGAAAATTGGGGTAGCTTGAGGAGTACCATTTATTGAATAAACGAATGGACCTGCTGTGCCCAATCCACTGACTGTCATTTCCCCATCTGATAACCCAAAACAAGATGCATCCACAACTTCATCAACAGAAATAATTAAAGGAGAATCATTACCAACAGTAACTGTCTGTGAATTGATACATCCTTGAGCATCAGACACCTCAATAGTATATGTTCCGCTACTTAAATTTGAAAAAAGTCCCGTTGCTTGTCCTGTTGGATTTGGAAGTAAAACATATGTATAACTTCCACTACCTCCACTTGCACTTACCTCAGTAGAACCATTTGCAGCAGAACACAATTCAGGGTTAGTTGAAACAATTGAAAGGTTTACAACTGTTGGATCTGTTAATGTTACCGATAAATTATCTGTACAGCCATTCCCATCAACAACAGACATTGAATATACACCACTTGCCAATCCACTAAAATTTGGTGAAGATTGAGGTGTACCTGAATTTAATGAATAAAAAAATGGAGAAGTCCCAGTAGCAGATAAATCTATTTGACCATCTGATGAACCATTACATGCTGGATTGGAAGAACTCGCCAAAGTTAATACCACTGGTGCTGGTGAACTTACAGTTGCATTTACAGTTCCTGAACAACCATTCAAATCTTGAACCAAAATTGGATATGATCCTGGACCTAAATTCGTAAAAGTAGTTCCAGACTGAAAAGTAACTCCATTGTCGATTGAATATTGATATCCTCCAGCACCGCCAGTACCACTAACATCAATCGTTCCATTATTCAGAACACAAGATGATGGAGTTCCACCAGTTTGAGAAATTGAAGGTGAACCAGTATTTGGTGTAACTGTTACATTGTCAGATTCAATAATTACATTTCCATCACATGCAGTGTATGTAGTCTGGGCAGTATATGTAGTTGTAATAGTTGGACAAACAGAAACAACGGGGTTCGTCCCTAAACTTGTCGCTCCATCAAACCATTCTGTAGTATAAATTGGAGCTCCATCAGGTGTGAATCTCCAAGCTTCTGGTGAAGTAACAGTCCAATCTGGTGCAGTATTTCTATTTGGCGCAGCAATTCCACTAGTACCTGATGGATTTTGAATTCCAATAATTGCATTTCCTCCATTCCAAGAAGTACAGGTCTGTTTTTCTTGCACATAAACATCAATAACATTTGTTGTTTCATACAATACAATCATGTGTGTACTGTTAATTGATGTACAGCTAAAATGTGGAATATTATTGAAAGACACAACAAAAATTCTACAAGGAGCAGAACCAATTAAATACCAACTAATATTTCCACCAAGAGATGGGTCAATATCGTGATAAACACCAAAAACATCTCCTGCGCCAGTTAAAGCAGTTGAAGGACAACTAGCAGTAAAAGACCATGGTTGTGATGTTGGTGCATAAGTCCCAAATTTTATTGAACCATTTGAACCCACTTTACACGTTGTGTAACTTTGACCGTAATAACAAAAAGTAAATGGCAGCGCGATTTGCGGACTCCAAACATCATCAGTCCCAGCTGAAACAGCTGTACCTCCAGGTGCGTTGTATGCAATTGGTGGAGTGTGAGGAATACTTCCAACTATATATGTTGAAGTAGCACCAGCATGGAAAGGAGTAGCTGTAAGTGTTGCACAAGATTGAACACACGTTAAATTTTGATCAGGACCTGCATCAACATTGGGGCAACCTGGAAATTGGGAATACAAATTGTTTGTAGCAAAAAAGACAAATGCAAAGAGGGCTTTCTTCATCATAGTAGCAGTGTTTTTTATTGTAATACACAAATTTATAATAAAATTTGCTAACTACATGACAAAATTTATAAACAATTGATTATCAGTAAATTAATCAACATTTTACTTGTTTAAAACCTTGAAAATCAGTATCTTAGATGATGTTACCAAGCAGTCATTTAAGCCCGACTTCCAAGGTTAGTCACGA
>JBKDZA010000074.1:0-10909 GCA_046308455.1 Fluviicola sp. | reverse complement strand
CTTAGTCAATTTGGCTGAGCTAGTACAGTATTGCCTAAAAGTTATCTTCTCAAAAATTTTAAACTTTCGACAAAAAATATTTTTTAGCTACAAATTTTCAAATCTAAGTCAAATTTGAGTCTGACTTTTTCAGCAGACCCTACATAGCAGTGCTTTTCCCCTACACGGACATATGTTATATCTGATTGCCATACTATACTTGGAGTTTCTATAATCAGCCCTTTTATAAGATTTGGTCTAAATATCAGTGATGAGAAAGTTGTTCTATGATAGTTTTTATGCCGCTTCAGTCGATAGCCTAAATACATGAATGTAGAAACAAATTTATCTCTTCCCAAAAAATCAGGTTTCAATGAATAATACATTTTTTCAACCCCACAACCAGGATGCTCTTTCCTTAGTTCATCAGCTTTTGGAATTAACGCAAGAACTTTAGATTCAAAGTATGAGTTTTGCTTTGATTGCTTGTGAACCGCTTGTTTGGTTACACCTATTGCTTCATAGAGCTTGTTCATAGAGAAATTTATTTCTTCTCTGTTTTCTTGGAACCATTGGATTGTGGGGTAGCGAAGTTTTTTTTGATATCAATATTAAATTCGAGTTTCGCTAAATCAATCATTTTTTCAAGGTATTCAATCTTGATTTGTTTTTGACCAACGTTCTGCTCTAACTCTTTAATACGTTGCTCTAACTCTTTAAATTTAGCTGTTTGACTGTCTTTCATCTCTACAATTCTGCTACCCTTTTCGTTAAAGATAGAGAATTTATAAATCCATTCATAAATTTGTTGATTAGCGATTCCATAAAGTCTAGAAAGCTGCATTACACTTAATGAACCATCTTCAAATTCTTTTACAACTTTACGTTTGAAGTCATCTGTGAACTTTCTCGGACTTCGTAATAATCTTACTTTTTTCTCCATGATAAATTGACTTTTTGTGGTCAACCTATATCAGGGACATACATTTACTCATAACATCTGATTTTAGATAAATTTCAATTTGACCATTTTGCAAAGTGGACACTTATCCGACAAAGTTCCATTTTTGCAATTAGGTATAAGTAACAACGATTAGGTAATTATCAATTTTGGAATTATAAATTATTAAAAAACTATTCAAATTGAAAATTTAAAAACAGCTTGTTCGAATAGAATTATCGTCTAAAAAACCTTAATTTAAATAAATGGCTAATAGGACAATTATCCTACAAACTCGCATTTTGGCAATTAGGTAAAATTACCTACGATTAGGTAAAAAGGCCTAATACACAATTATGAATTCTGGAATTATCAATTATTAAAAACAATGCGAAATTGAAAAGATAAAATTGAAAAAGAATGGATAAAAAGTTCAAACGCTTGATATAATTGGAAATTCGGCAGTTCTGTAGTTCGGGGAAAAGGCAGAACTGAAGTATTGCAATAAGCAAATAAGCAAAATTACTTACAGCCACAGTAATTACTATAGTTCCAGAGCTTTTTTATCACGTTTCGAACTTGTATAAGTGGACACTTATCCTACAAAATTTGTTCTACCGTTCACAACTTTGCGTCATTGCGCCCCCGCGGTTAATAAACTTTAGTTTAAGATGATTTATACTGTTTTGAGTTTCTGTCTTTCATTTTCCAAAGTGGATGCTTATCCGACAAAGTGAGTTTTACAGTTAGGGGAAATTACCTACCATTAGGTAAAAAGGCCTAATTGGTAATTATCAATTCTTCAATTATGAATTATTAAAAACTATTCATAAGGAAAATGTTCAATTGAAAATTTAAACAGCTTGTTCGAATAGAATTATTGTCTAAAAAAACTGTAATTTAAATAAATGGCAAAGTGGACAATCATCCTACAAACTCGCATTTCGGCTATTAGGGGAAATTACCTACCATTAGGTAAAAAGGCCTAATTGCAAAAAAGTAAAGAATCTATTATAAATTCTAAGTTTTATGCCATCTTTGTGCTTTATTTTGTATCCGATTTCGAACGAAGAACATATGTCAAAAATTCTCATAAAAAACATCCAAACACTTTACCAAGTTGGTGAAGATCTTCCAACTTTTGTTAAAGGAGAAGAAATGCAACACCTGTCTAAAATTGATAATGCTTTTTTGGCTCTGGAAGATGGAGTGATTTTAGCTTATGGTAAAATGGAAGACTGGGAAGGAATAACAGATTGGCGTGGAGTTGAAGTAATCGACGCAGAAGGTCAAAGTATTTTACCAGCCTTTTGTGATTCGCACACGCATACGGTGTTTGCACGTACTCGTGAAGAAGAATTTATTGATCGCATCAAAGGTCTGACTTATGAAGAAATTGCCGCTAAAGGTGGTGGAATTTTAAATTCAGCAAGAAGATTGAATGAATTAACGGAAGACGAATTGTTTGAAGCTGCTATGGTTCGAATTGAGCGTATGAAACAAAACGGAACAGGTGCTTTAGAAATAAAATCTGGTTACGGTTTAAGTGTTGATGCTGAACTAAAAATGTTGCGTGTAATCAAACGTCTTAAAGCTGAAGCAGGAATAACAATCAAGGCAACTTTTTTAGGAGCACATGCATTTCCTGTGGAGTACAAACAAAATCACCGAGGATATATCGACCTCATCATTCATGAAATGTTGCCCAAAATAGCTGAAGAACAATTGGCAGATTACATCGATGTCTTTTGTGAACGCAACTATTTCTCGGTTGATGAAATGGAGGAAATATTAAAGATCGGAAAGTCTTACGGACTTTTTCCAAAAGTTCACGTAAACCAATTTACAGCAATCGGAGGAGTTGCAAAAGCAGTTGAATTAGGAGCATTAAGTGTTGACCATTTGGAGGAATTTACCAGTGAAGATATTGAAGTTTTAAAAGGAAGTAAAACCATGCCTGTATTTTTACCTGGATGTTCTCACTTTTTATCCATTCCTTATGGTAATGCACGTGGATTTATTGATGCTGGTCTTCCCGTTGCATTAGCAAGTGATTATAACCCAGGATCAACTCCTTGCGATAATTTACAAGTTATCTTTTCATTGGCGTGTGTTAAAATGAAAATGACACCTGAAGAAGTAGTGAATGCTTTAACGATCAATGCTGCTTATGCAATGGGAATCAATGATACACATGGAACAATTTCGATTGGGAAAAAAACACCTTTGATTTTAACGAAAAAGATTCCGAACTTGGCATATATCGCTTATGCTTTTGGGGAGAATCACATTGAACGTTTAATTGTTTAATTAGATTAGACCATTTTCAACTGCAAAACGTATTAAACCATTGGCGTTCTTTAAATTAAGTTGGGCCATTAGTTTTCTTTTGTGATAGACCACAGTACTAGGAGAAATAAATAATTCATCAGCAATTTCATTCTGAGTATATTCTTTAGCTAATAACTTTAAAACATCAATTTCTCTATCAGTTAATTGATTGAGGATATTGCTTTTACTGTACAATTTATCTGAGTTGTCAGACATTAATAAATGGGAAACGCGGGTATCAAAGTACTTTTTGTTTTTTGAAATCATCTCGACAGCTTCTTTCATTTGCTGAAAATCAGAATCTTTAAAAAGATAGGCATCAATGTTTTGAGAGATCGTTTTTTTAACTGTTGCAGCATCCATATGCATCGATAAAACCAAGATTTTAATTTCCGGAAATTCATTTTTAATGTGGTCGATAAATGTGTTTCCATCCATCAGCGGCATACTTAAATCAGTAATGACTAAATCAACTTTTTCATTTTTTACTAAATCCAATGCATGATGAGGATTTGATGTTTTACCAATTACATTAACATTCAAAATCGTTGATAACAATTGTTCTAAACCATCTAAAAAAATGGAGTGATCATCTAAAAGAAGTGTTCTCATGTGTTAAAATAGTTAATGGTACGTGTATTAGTATCTGTGTAGACTTTCCTTCTAATGAAAAAACTTCCAACTCTCCTTTTAATGCATTGACGCGCATTTGTACATTTTTAAGTCCAATTCCATTGTGTTCTCCATTCAAATCAAAACCAACACCATTGTCTTCAATTAAAGCGGTTAAAGTTTCATCGTTGATAACTATTCCAACGTTCATTTCAGATGCATTGGCGTGTTTTACAACATTTCCAACTAGTTCTTGCACGATTCGTAAAATATGATGTTTGGTTTTTTCAGGTAGTTCGTAAGTGTTATTTTGAGTAAACTGAAAATTGACCTTTAATCTTTCTGTTTTAAAAGACATCACATAATCTTTCATGCTGTTTTTAAAATCCCCCATTGATAATGAAAAGTTATTCAAATTATGTGAAATCATTCTAACTTCTGAACAGGCAATGGATAAATCACGAAGGATATCATCGAATGAGTTTTCTTTTTGAACTATTTTTTTTGTTTCCAAACGCAACTTAACACTAGACAATAAACTCCCAAGGCCATCATGCAATTCTAAGGCTATTCGAGATCGCTCTTCCTCTTGTGCATTTAAAAACTCTAATTGTTTTTCAGATTCAACTGTTTTTATCAAAAGTTCTTTTTGAATACGTTCTCTCTCTTTATATCTTTTGAAAAACCAGAAAAACACAAATCCTAATAAACTAAAGAAAAGAATAGTAGAAAATAGGGTAAATCTACTCAAGCTCAATTTCGATTTCAACAATTTTTGCTCTTGCTTTCTAGTCGAATTCAAACGATTTATTTGTTCTTGTTTGAGTTTTACTTCGTAGCCTTTTATCAGTTCCGTTACATCTTGTTCTTGTTGCTTTTTGTATTGTTCTTCAAAGTATTTAACAAAATCCGTGTACGTCTTTAAAGCTTCTTCATAGCGCCCGAACTTTTTATAGACCCTTGCTAAACCTCTCGAACAAATCTTTATCATGTGATCATTACCAGAATCATAAGCAATTTTAACTGATAATTTTCCTTGTTCAACACTTAACTTTTCGTTTTTCATTAAACAATTCACAAAAGATAAAGCTCCTAAAACATTGGCTTGATTTACCTTACTTTTAATTTCATTCTCATTTATTTCTAATCCTTTCGTTAAAACCCTTAAAGCTTTTTCATATTGTTTCGTATAAACATATGCCGTTGATAAATTGATTGAATAGTCAAACTTTTCGTTCGGACTTCCTTCTTTCATGCATAAATCGTATGCTTGTTCATTGAATTCAATAGCTTTTTTTAAATTCCCCTTTCTTCTATAATAAATACCTTTTTGAGACAAAACACTCTTCTTGAGCTTTGCGACTTGTTTGTATTTACACAAGTTTTCAGCAGACACAATTTGTTGCCATGCTTTTTCATAAATCAAGTTTTCGTGATAATAAAAAGCTAAAGAAAGATGTGCCATTCCCTCTTGGTAAAATTGCTTGGTTTGTTTCGCTTCAATAACAGCATTTTGATAATTTTTAAACGCTTCAGGCATATTTCTTAAGTTAAAATATGCATCTCCAATTAAAATAGAAGCTCTAACTTTATTTTCAAAATCACCTTGTTCATTATAAAAAGGAATAACTTTTTTTAAAAGTGTAATTGCTTTATACTCTCTTCCATTTAAGATTACAACATTTATACTATCAAGATATAAGCTGTTTTTTTGTTGTTGAACCTCCAAATAGTCAGAGCCATATCTATTCTTCGAAAACCCTGGTTTACAAGATAAAACCACTAGAACAAATAAAATTCTGCTTGTTTTTAACATCTTAGATTTATGAATCTAAATATAGATAGAATTTTACAGACGAAACTATACAATTGTATGAAACTATATGATTGAGAAGACTTTAACTTTACCATTCTCTATACTAAACAACAATCATGCGTTTGATTTTACTTACTTTACTACTAACGCAATCTTGCCTGGCACAACAATGCAACCCAGCAGGGAACTTGTGGATTTTCTCTAATTACGATGGGAGTAACCCAAATGCTGCGTCACGATTAAACATAGTTGTAGATGTAAATATTCCAAATATTCGCATTGGAATTTGTAGTTACGAAAGAGTAACAGTAAATATTTCAGGCCCCTTTGCGGCAAATGTGACAGCTGTTAGATATGCGGGCTACAATGCAACCGGTAATTGTAATTGTGGAACTGTTGCAGGATGTGCAAACAACACGGTAATAACTGGTGTTCCTGCTGGAATAATAACTTATGCATACATTCCACCTGTTTTTGTAAATGATCCAAATGGGTATTCAAGTATGATTTGTGCCTATCAATGTACATCAGGAAACCAAGGTGGTTGTAATACAGCGTCTCAAGTGGTTAATTATTTTCAAAACACACTTGGCGGAACATTTCGTGCACATACAACTCAATACAGTTGTTGGTCAGGCGCAACTCATAATTTATCAACTACTGGAAACTGTTGCTTAGTCGTACCACTTGGAGTTAGTTTATTAGATTTTGATGTAGAAAAAGTTAACGAAAGAACGTTCATTCATTGGAAAACAGACAGAGAAATTGACAACGACTATTTTGAGATAGAAACATCTTTAGATGGATTCAATTGGATTACTTTAGAACAGGTAGATGGGAATGGAACCACAAATAAATTAAAGGAATACTCTTTTTGGCACAACAATCCAAGTACTGGAAATAATTACTACAGATTAAAACAAGTCGATTTTGATGGAACTATTGCATATTCAGAAATAAGAATGATAGAGAACAAGGATGTTATAAATGAATGCTACTTTTTCCCAAATCCATCTAATGGTATTATCAATTTGATAAACCCATACAAAAACACAAAAGATGTACAAATCAGAATCCTTGATTTACAAGGTAAAATCGTTTTCAGTGATATAATTTATTTTTCAAAAACAAATTATGTGTTGGATTTGTCTTTTCTTGAAAAAGGTTTTTATCACATTGAATTTGAGGAACCAGAATCCAAACTAACATATACGAACAAACTATATATTTCTAATTAAAGACAAGATAGTATGATAAGCGTTTTAAAACAAAAAACACAGTTTCTGATATTACAATTATTACTTTTTATAAGTTTTAATTCCAATGCACAGATTTGTAATCCAACTGGAAATTTATTCATCTTATCGAATTACGATGGTGGAATAGTAACAATAAATGTGGATCAAAATATTCCCAACTTAAAAATCGGAATTTGTACGTATGAACCCGTTCAAGTGAACATTACAGGGCCTTTTGTTGGGAATGTAACTCAAGTTATTTATGCTGGATTTAATTCGAATCAATTGAACAACAATTGTTCTCTTGGAAATTTTCCTACTTCAATAACAGGAGTTCCTGCTGGAATTGTAACAATAAATCCACCCAATTCACCACCTCAAGTTGGATATACTCCTGCTCACGGCAATGGCGCTGGACCTTGGGGAGGTGGAATGATTGGGGCGGTGGGTGCTTGTGACACCTTAAACAGTGCAGGTGGTGGAAATACTCCTGATGAAATTGTGTATTACTTTGAAACACAAACTGGAGGTACACTTTTTGCACATAACACACAATATTCTTGTTGGTTAAATAGTACAGTCAATATATCTGCAGGTGGAACTTGTTGTATTGAACCACCAACATCAAATCCAACACCAACTAATATTTGTAACTCGAATGGAAATGTTATACTTTATTCAAATTACGAAGGAGGACCAATAACGATTAATGTTGATCAAAACATACCAAATTTAAAAATAGGAATTTGTACATACGAAGCAACAGCTGTAAATATCGTAGGTCCATTTGTTGGGAATGTAACTGAAGTGGTTTACGCTGGCTTTGACGCACCAAATAATTCAAACTGTGGTCCAAACATTCCCACCACGATAATTAGTGGTGTTTCAAGCAGTATTGTAAGTTTATACAGTGCATCGCAAGGAAACATTGCCATTGCAAATTATTTTGGAGAAGATATTTTTCCGGGAATGCCGCTAGTTAATTGTATGGTTGGAGCAGAAGGTGACTGTTCCACTTCAAATGCAGGTGGTGGAAATTCAGCACCACAAATTGTTCAATTTTTCCTCGCAGAGTTTGGCCCAGGTTCAATTCTCTATTCACATACAACAGATTACAGTTGTTTTACTGGAACTTATGCTGTTAGTGCTGGTGGAAACTGCTGTTTAGAAACACCTTCAACAGATCCAAATCCAATTTATACAACTGGTGGAACAAATTATGATTTTATCCCCCAAACAACATATAGTTTGTGTGGAGGTCCATTAGTGATAGATTTATCCTCATATCCCGTTCTTTTTCAACCACCAACTTACCCCGGATATGTTTGGAGTAATGGAGTAACAGGTCCACAAATCACCATCACAACACCAGGAACATATTCATTTGTAGTTGGAGATTATTGTCATTATGGAGGCGTTTTTTTAACGGATACGATTGTTGTAACGCCTTGTTGTACTCCACCTCCAAACCCAACGGTAAATATTTTATCACAACCAACGTGTTCTTCGCCAACTGGATCAATTCAGGTCACTTTTCCATTGGGTGTAGGATATGAATACAGTGTGGATGGTATCAATTACCAAAGTTCTCCCATTTTTAATGGATTGGCACCAGGAACATATTCTGTTTTTGTAATGGATGTTGCACAATCATGTGTGTGTGATATTCCTGCAAGTGTAACAATTTTACCTATTTCAAATTTACCCACGCTCACGGTTCAAAGTGTGCAAAATCCGAGTTGTTTGAACCCTTCTTCAGGTGCAATTACTGTTGCTGGAAGCGGAGGTATAACACCATATAGTTTTAGTTGGAATCCAAATGTTGGTTCTACAAATTCACTTTCAAATCTTCAAACTGGAATCTACATAGTTACTTTGGAAGACGGGAATGGATGTGAAATTAGTGACACTATAATTTTAACAAGCCCACTTCCAATAACTATTCAAGAAACCATTGTTAATCCAGATTGTAGTGGAAGCTTAGGTTCTATTTCAATTAATTTAAGCAATTCAACTAACCCCGTTAATTATAACTGGAGTCCAACATTTCCAAATTCCCCAACTATTAGTAACCTTACAGCTGGAAATTATGTGTTGACAGTTACAGATGCGAATGGATGTACAGCAAATGAGAGCTATACCTTGGTAAACCAAGGCAATTTGACTCTAACTATCAATCCACCAAGCAGTTTGATTAACATAGAAGATTCCGTCTCCATTAATGTTAGTGGGGCGGAAAATTTTAGTTGGAGTCCAAGTGCAACTTTGTCATGTTCAAATTGTCCAAACCCAATAGCAACTCCACTAGTCACAACAACCTATTCTGTCGTTGGCACAAATGCAAATGGATGTTCAGGAACAAGTTCAATAACTATTACAGTCCAAGAAAACTGTGGAGAAATCTTTGTACCTACTATTTTTTCACCTGACGAACAAGGAAATCAAAGTAATAACATTGCTTGTGTTTTGGGAACATGTATTTCGTCGATGACCTATCAAATATTCGATCGTTGGGGAACAAAAATTTATGAATCCACCTCCCAATCTGATTGTTGGGATGGTACAATCAAAGGTGTTCCCGCAAATCCTGGAGTTTATGTGTATAAAGTTCAAGTTACACGAACAGATGGGACTATTTTTGAAGAATCAGGAAATTTAACTTTAATACGCTAAAAACATGAAAAAAATCAGTTCAATCATATGCTTGATCTTCAGTTTTTCAAGCTTTAGTCAAGACATACATTTCTCGCAAATTCAACAGACTCCTCAATTAATAAGTCCTGCTCTAGTTGGTTTGGATCAAAGTTTCCAAGGAATTATGAATTATAGAACTCAATGGAATTCAATTGGTGATCCTTTTAAAACGATTGCTAGTTCTGTTGAGTGTAGAATAAATGAAGAAAACAGGAACACAAATGGTTTATTCGGCATCGGTCTTCAGTTTTTCAACGATAAAAGTGGTTCTACGGCAATCAACACAACCAATTTCAATGCAAGTATTGCTTATCATCTTTTACTAAATTCAACAAGTAGCTTGAGTTTTGGAATCAATTCTGGCTTTTCACAACGTGTAATTGGAAACAGAGATGGGCGATGGTCAAGTCAATTTGACGGACAAACTTACAACAGCTCCTTATCAAATGGTGAAACATCAATTACACAACAATTCACTTATGTTGATTTAGGTACAGGATTAATTTATGCATTTCGTCAAAACAGAAAAGGAAGTAATCGAAAAAGTAATGAGTTCACAATCGGATTAAGTGCATTTCATGTTAACAAACCCTCCTTTTCATTTACTAGCTTGGAGGATCAATTAGGAATTCGTTGGTCGGGTTTTATAAATGGAAAAATTGAAACTAGTTCAAATAAAATAACTATTCAACCCGCATTATACTATCAACAACAAGAAAAATATAGACAGATTTTGTTTGGAGCAAATTTCTATTATTTATTGAGTCAAAACTCACAAATTACAGGCTACAAAAAGGGAAGTTCTTTAACGTTTGGCTTATTCCATCGATTCAAAGATGCAATGATTCTTTCAACTGGACTTGAAATTGGCAATATCTCAGGAGGTGTATCGTACGACTTTACTGTATCTAATTTATCTCGTATAAATGGACTTCAAGGAGGATTCGAATTGTTTTTAAAATATAAATTAAATGACAAAAGTCTTTGGAAAAACAGAATCTAATTAGATCTACATCATAATACTACAAATGAAGTATTTTATTTAGTTTTAAAACTAAATAGATTTGTCTATGAAATTGATTCTTATATTTTCAACTTTTCTTTTATTGAGTGCTTGCTACAAACGTGGAGCAGACAGTAAAAAAGTACGTTTATGGAGTTTTGATGTTGTGTCTGATGGCAATAATGGCGATTCCACGTTTTTCTACGTAGAAATTAGAAATGAAAACGATGTTCCATTAATAGATCCTAAGTTGGATTTTGTGATTAAAGATACAACTAGTAAATGGCTGTTTGGAC
>JBKDZA010000073.1:0-7848 GCA_046308455.1 Fluviicola sp. | reverse complement strand
GTATTGATTACTGCATCAGGTTCACGTTCATAAGTTGCCAACTCTTGAATTAATCCAAGAATTGCTGTTTCATCACCTAACTTTGCTTCACGAATTGTCATTACAAACCACCTAAATTGAAGCGTAAACGAATACCTGTACTCATGTTTCCAGTTGGATACGATGTTGCAATTACAGGGTTTGTAATTACTTGATCATAGTAATATTGAATCGTTAAGTTTTGATTCAAATTGTAATCAATTGACGATTTAATTGAAACAACTTTTTGTCCAGCTGTAGCCAATGTAGTACCTTCAACGACTTTACGAATTACTGTTAAGTTATCTCTGAAAGTAAAGTCAAAACGAATATTTAATGGATTTTGAGGATTTGCTCCATTCACTTTGAAAGGGAATTTCACTTTTGCGAATTTGTATCCAACACCAATTACTATTTCATTTCCTAAAACTTCAGTTACTTGGTTATTTGCAAGTGCTAAAGTAGCTGAACGGTCTTTTTTGATTTCAAACTTAGTTATCAAACCTTGATCCTTAATGTTCCAAGTTGCATCCAATCCAATAAGTGGAGAGAAACGCTCAGTAATTGAAACTGTTTGAATGTTTTGTTCACCAATGAAGTTGTTGTTTAAATCTCTAGCTGTTGCTCCGTTATCATTTGAAGTTGCTAATAAATTTGATTGAACGCCACCCAATGCAACAGAAGATGAATACCCATGACGAATAACAAAGTTTTTCACGTATTTCTTCGTTTTTTCGAATTTCGATAAACCATTGTAATTGATTGTCCAGTTTGGTAATGGTAATGAAGCGAATGGATTCGTTGTTCGTTTATTTACATCCGTATTTGTGTATGAAGATAAGAACGAACCAATCAATACTTCTTGTTGAGTTTGGCTATACCCATCAGAATATCCATTTACAGTTCCAGATGAGTTTCCATTCAATCCACCGAAATACTGTGAAACTTCAGAAGTACGATTACGCATTTTGTCAAAATTTCCTGAAGTATATCCTTTCCCCAATTTTTCGAAAGCAGTTCCAATTGAAATTGTAGAATAAGTCAATGTAGAAACTTGCATTTTACTTTGAGATTCAAATTGCTCAGAAATATCGTTGTAACGGTAGAAATCGTTTGTATTTCTAGAGAAATTTCTATTTAAAGATAAATCAATTGTGAAATCTTTAAACGGTTCTAAAGATGCGCGACCTGTTAAAACTGTTGAATGATTGATTGTATGTTGTCTGTTTTGAGCAGGGTTTTGAACCATCCAACCATTATCAGCCAAGACTTGAGCATAGTTGTAACCTAATTCTCTACTCGTTACAGAATAGGATTGTTTTCCGAAAATAAATCCACTCATATCAGAACTAAACGACGGGTTGAAACCTAGAATTGAAGACTCTTGATTTGAACCTGGGACTAATGTTCCATCTGTTTGGTTGTATGTAACAGAAGCAGTACGAACAGTCATCAATAAACGTCCAGCAAAGCCAACCACAGGATTGATTTTTTTGTCTTTATTTTTTTTCTGTTTTTGTTCTTTGTCCCATTTGCGTTTCTTTTTCTTCCATTGACGCAATTCTTTCTTAGTCATTTCTTCCAATGGTTTCGGTGGTTTTAATTCCTCCACTTTTGGAGCGCTTTTGTCATCTTTGGCGGCTCCTTTACCATCTTTACCATCACTTGTTTCTTTTGCATTAGCAGTAGTTGCTTTTGTTCGAGGACCACCACCATTGATTTTTTTCAAAATCGGAACTTTATTGTATAAACTTGTGAAATTCGCTTGAACTTGACCATTGATCACACGGCTATTTTGCACCGTATTTCCATATTGAGTTTGTCCAAGTGGAGATCGCTGCCAGTTGTAAGTTCCAGAATATTTAGCGCTGGACGTAATCCAATTCAATGCTGGGATTTTGTCTAAAGGTAAATTGTATTGGAAATTATAATCGTGTGTATAATCCATTGTTTTACCCAAAGTTGTCAATTGATTTCTCAAAGTATCACGGAAAATAGCGTAACCTGTTGGATCTGCTTTTCTATCTACACGTCCATTTCCTTCATCAAAAATTGCACGATTAGTTGCATTGAAATTGAATTTCAAGTTTTTAGTGAAATCCCAACCAACTTTATATTGTCTGTTCCAATTAAATGTTTTCACATAAACTGGAGCAAATTCAAAAGATGAAGAAGTATCAATTGTATTTCTAATTTGACGTTCGTTGTATGTACGATTGATATCGTTAGTAAATGAGATTGTTTTCGGAACATATGCTAAATTCATGTCTCGAATGATCGCCCACCATTTACTTTTTTGCATGAATTTCACCTTTTTGAATGGTTCCAAAGGTTTATTCGAGAACGAGTATTGATAAGCTAAATTCGATTTCCACTGTTTCGTTCGATCGTAATTCGTATTGAAATCTCTGTGTAAATTTTCTGAGAAACCATAAGAAGCTGTCCAGTTGGAAATATCAAAGAAATGAGCGGTTCTACCTGGAGCTCTTTCTTTACGAATACCAGTAAAGTTATATGATCTTCTTTCCGTGAAATCCTGACCATAAGCTGCGGCTCTTCTACGCTCTTCGCCTTCATAAGAACTTAACTTAATATCTGGATTGAATGGATCGTATTCTGGGTTGATGATTCCTAAGGAATAACCATAGAAGAATGGTAAGCTTAAGCGTGTTTTAGAACCTAAGAATTGACCTAATTGTGTGGTAGATTGGAAGTCGAAACCAATTTTTTGATTACGTTGACGTTCTTGAACGCGACTATCAACTGCACCCCAATTAATTCCAGAATAATTTCCAGAAATAGAAACATTAGAGAAATCAGCAGCTTGAATTTGCATTTGAGCGATTGCAGCTGAACCACCATCGTCTACGAAGTCAGATAAACGCAACTCATTCACCCAAATTTGAACACATTTCTCTAAACCATCATCTGGCCATTGATTTGGGTCGTCTTTTCCTGGGTTTCTTACCCCAATCATTATCGAGCGGATTCCTTGTAAATTAGGATTTCCTTTTACTTTAATTCTTCTATCTGCATTTGCTGGATCAACTGTCGCATATTCGGAATTTAATGTAATCCCAGCACTTGAACCAATTAGTTTATTTCGGTTTTCTTTGAGTTTCAATAAGTCTTCGAAAATAATTTCCATGTTATTATTTTCTGGCCAAACCAATACATCTGTTCCTCCATTATTATGTGCAGTTAAATAAACTGGAAGCTCATATTCATAGTAATTGTCAACGAAATCTGTACCTAAACGAACGAAAACTGTAACATCTTTGTCATTCATTGTGTTTTGAACGATCTCTTCACCGTGAATGTACATTTTCAACTTTTTGTAAGTACGAACATCAAATTGTACATTTTTATATGCAGCACGAGCGTCTCCATCTTTTAAACCACATACATCCAATGTCAATGATTGCTCATTCATTTGTCTTTGTACCGGTTGAGATGGATCTACCTCACGAATAATACCTGGAGGAATTTGGTAACCAATTGGTTCTTTTTCAGCATTTTCCTCAAAATTCAGAGCGCCAATATTAAAATCTGTACTATTTGGATCTGTTTGTACACTTTCACCAGGTTGATTTAAATCCAATAAATAAGGTCTCCACTCACCACGGATAAATTCCAATTTGGCAAAACGAAGAACTACTTCCTCATCGAATTCTTTTAAGAACATACGCATAAATCGAATAGAGCGTAAATCACGGATACCATTTACTACTTTATCAGGATTGCTTACAGGAATTCTAAATTGATACCATTTTTCAACTTTAGTTGAACCTTCAGGTTTGTATTCTACGAATGAAGTGATGTAATTTTGACCAACTACCATGTCACTTGGACGTAAACTCACTTTGTATTGGAAGTATTGTTCTGATTCTGACAAGTTATTGTCTTGATTGATATCTTCAATATCTGGTAAATTTCTCGCTTGTGTTGGATACCCGTCCGCATTCATTGTGTCAGCCATTTCTTGCGTAGCAGAGTTTCCTTCCATTCCGTTATACCAACGATAACGGTTTAAGATGTTCAATTTATTAGCATCAAAAACATCGTCGCGGTAAAAATTGTAATTATCTGAAGATGGATCGGCAATCATTCGAGCTTTTGCTGAATCAGAAACTGTTGTTCCTAAACTATTTACCCAGTTCACATAATCTGAAAAAGTTGCTCGTTCTTTCGCATCATTAAATCCATCTAAACCAACATCTTGACGAATACGTGAATTTGGATCATTGTCAAATGCATTTACAACAACTTGTTGAGTTGAAACTTCTGCCCAAGGAGTTAATGCAGTTGGGTAAACACCATTATCAAATGGAGGTAAACCATTTTCAAAACTTTTTCTTGAATCTGGAAGTACATCCTCAGAGACGTTTCCTAAATTAAAATATAAATCTCCTCCAGAATGAGCAGATCCAGGATTTGCATTCTCTGCATCTTCATTGAATGGATCAAGAACCCAGAATTGAATGTATTGGATATTTGCTAACTCAAAATCATTTGTAGAAAGTGGACGCATAATTCCTCCCCAACGATCTTCAGGATTATTGAAGGAGCCGTCCGTATTTAATAAAGAAGAATTTGTTTTTTCGTAGTTGTACATTCCTCGATATTTTGGATAATATCCTAATTCAAAAATTTGAACGTTTGGAATGGAACCATAAGCTAATTGTTGATTCGGGAAGATATCCGTTTGTAAGACCTGACGCATACGGGAATCCGATAATTGTGCAGGATCATCAACAATGTGTTGTGGAGTTAGACTGTTTTGTTGGTAGAACAATAAATCAATCAAATACCAAGCAATTTGTGAGCGTTTGTATCCATTGTCCAAAGATTTCAAGCTTCCTTCAGGAAACAAATCTGGTTGACCCTGTGGAGTAGATGCAAGTCTCCAAGCCGATTGATTTCTTAAGTCAATTGTACTTTGAGCACCTTCAAAATCATCAATATATGAAATTCCATCTCTTGAAATAGCCCTTGGTTGACCTGGAATTAAATGTGCAAATTCACCTTTAAATGTCACAAATGATTTCTCTTTTGTTGAAATTACAGGTAACAAGTCGACAAGTTTTGTCAAAAATGGTAATTCACTTCTAAAGTTAATGTCTAAACCTAACACATTGTTTTTGTAGGGCTCAGATCCAAAGTCAACTTTTTGAGTTACTGGACGTTCCATCATTCGCAACCACGTTGCACCGACATTAAAGTCTTTGTTAAATCGATAATTCAAATGGGTTCCAACCATAGATTTGGCTTGAAAACCAAAAACAGAGTTACTTTCAATCGATACTTTTATTGGAGTATTTGATTCTAAGACTCCATTGTTAAGGATTTTTACACGGCCTAAATTGTAATCAACAGTATAGTCAACTCCTTCAACTAAAGGAATTCCACCAGCTGTTACAGTTACAGCACCTTCAGGAACGTTCAATGAATTTAAAGGGATATCTGAAGATACAGAACTTTGATATTCTCCTTTGAAAACAAAACGATTTTTAGCAGGAATTTGTTGAGCAGCCGTTTTAGTTGAATCGTATAATTCTGTATATGCAATTCGGTCAATAATTAAATCTGGAATCCCAGCAGCAGTCATTTTATTTTTTAATGTTTTTCCAAAAGGCTCAACAGTTGTAAAGTAAACACGGCCATTTTTTGGATTGATCGTACCACCACCATCGGCTTTATTTCCAGTCATGTTGATTGGAATATAATCGAATAAACCATCCGAGAATTGTTGATCATTGATGTTGTTTCGATCCATTTCTAGCAATGTGACAATTTGTTTGTCATCTAGACCAGTAAATGGAAGAATAGGAGCTAAAACACTTGTTTCAGGATTGTTGTAATAAATATTAAGTTTAAATCCAGTTTTATCCACCTGGTATGCACCAATTGAATACACGTTTTTCATCATCAAATCCCATATTTTTAAAGTTGGGTTTGTTAATGTTGGTTTTAACAATTTAAGAACAAGTGCATCTGATCCAGCGATACCATCTGTTGAGAATTCACCAACTTGGAATGTTTGTCCACGATAAGTATACTCATACGAAACGGCTAATACTTCATCATTGTTCAACGGTTGACTCAAAGACACGAAACCTAAATAGGGATTATATGTGAATTCAGATTCAGCCAATTTACGTGCGTTTTCAACTTTTTCAAAATGAACAGCTTGTTGAAATGGACCAGGACTTGCTGCTTGACTTTCTAATTCATTTACCGCACCAACGAAGTTACGCACATTTGGATTCACGCTTGCATACGCATACAATCCGTTAGCTGTATTACTAGGGAAAAAAGTTGGTGCAAATGAACCAGGATTACCTTCACAGTTTCCAGCTTGTGACTCACCTAAATCACTAAATGCAACGATGTTTCTTGAATTATCCGTATTGTTGATACGATTCGTAACCCAAACTTCAATACGTGTAATATATGTTTCAGATGAAACTGTTGGCAATTGAGCCATTGATTGATCGTATGTATCGTGGAAATACAAGTTCAAGAAGTAATGACGATTCGCCTCGTAATTGTCGGCTTGTAATTCAAATGGTTGAACCTGTGCTTTTCCAGTAATATTAATTTCAGTTCGTTTTCCTTTCGAAGAAGCCCCGATTGCATCAACAGTTAGATTTCCAAAACGCAATTTTGTGTAAGCACCAAAAAGAGTTTGAGATCCTGGGATTAAAGCCCCGAAAGATGGGAAACTCACATTTCCTAATTCAATTCTTTGAAGAATTTGGTCTTCATTTCCTGAATAACCTAGTTTCGTGATATTGTCGAAATCAAATGCTGCTTGTGTATTGTAAGAAGTATTCAATTTCACTTTTGTTCCAATTTGTCCAATTAAATTCATTTGAATTTGTTGTTGGAAATCGAAACGAGTTTGTTTACGTTGTCTTACTGGTAAAATGGGGTTGTCGTAACGCGAAGAATTTACACCAAATGACAATTCTATAGAACCTTGTGGACGAATTGTGATCTCGTCTGAACCAAAGAAATCTTCAAAGGTTTTGGAAGGTATTTTAAATGGAAATTCAAGTGCACGATTTTCTTTTGTTTGTTGATCTACTTTGTCTTTCCAGTTGTCACGCATTGATTTTTGGCGCTCATATTCCAAGTATTCTTCCAAAGTCATCATGGAAGGATTTCTAAAATTCAGATCGCTTTTACCAATAGTTTCAGTAAAAACATATTTCCCTGAAATGGGATCAAAGACGATTGTTCTTTTAACAGAACTTGGATCGCCTAAGTCAAAGCTTTGCGGATTATTTTGAGTAGGATCGTTTGGGTTTGTTATTGGATAAGGTAAATTGACCTTATTCGTATCTTCTTGAGAGAAGCTTAACAAGCTGGTAAACAAAACAATAAGCAACAACACAAGTTGTTTCATATTCGAGTAGGTATATGTATGAACAGACATCAAAATTATAAAACTTTTAAAGCACCTTTAATTAATTCTTCAACGGTTTCTTCTCCAGTAATGATTTTATCGAGTGCTTTTTCAGCAGATTTTTTATCAAAACCAAGAGAAATTAAAGCATTTAACGCATCAAATTTATTTGTATTGTTCTGATTAAAAATATTTCCACCTAAATTTTCTCCATTAGAGAATTCAAGTTTCACCATTTTATCTTTTAAATCGATGATAACACGCTGAGCAGTTTTTGCTCCAATTCCTTTTATTGCTTGAATCGACATAACATCTTCTACCTGAATTGCTTGAGCGATTTCGGTTGGATGCATGGAAGACAACATTAAAACTGCAGTGTTTGGACCAATTCCAGATACACTGATAAGTAAATTGAAAAC
>JBKDZA010000072.1:0-1641 GCA_046308455.1 Fluviicola sp. | reverse complement strand
ATTTACCACATCCTGATTTACCAATGATTGAAACGAATTCACCCTTACTAATTGTTAGCGAAACATCGTTCAAAACTTTAACTTCCTTAGGTTCAAAAAACACTTTTCTAATATTTTTTGCTACAATGATTTTATCCATTTCCATTATTTTCCACGTATAATATCAACCGGATCGATTTTACTTGCTTTTCGTGATGGAAAATAACCAGCAAAATAGGTTGTAATTAATGAAAATAATGCTCCAATCAAATAAAATTTAGGAATGTAACTTATTGGATAGGTTTTAACTGTTGGCAAAGAAGCCGTTTCGAATGGAATAAATGAAATCAAATACGAAACTAAAAAGCCCAGAATTAAACCCAAAAGTCCACCAACAACTCCAATGATGATTGCAAAGATGATAAAAATACGATTCACATCTTTACCAGAGAATCCTGTTGCTTTTAGAATTGCAATGGAATCCATTTTCTCGTAAATCATCATGTTTAAAATATTGTAAATACCAAATCCAGCTACAATTAACAAGGTAATTCCAACAGCATAAGAAATTAATGTCCGAACAGAACTACCCGTTTCAAATTGTGCGTTAGCTGTTTGAATATCAATAGCTTCAACAGAGAAAAGTTGACTGTATTTTTTTGACAATTGAGGTGCTTGATTGATATCCTTCAATTTTATTTGAAGATCAGTGAGGTAAGATCTCGATTCACCAATGATTTTCTGACTTGTTTCCAGATTTGTATAACATTGAACTTTATCTAATTCTGCAATTCCAGATTGAAAAAAGCCTACTACTTTCAAGACAAACTGATCGTTGTTGACTGTACTTATTTTAATGTTGTCACCAATTTGAACAAGCATCTTCTCTGCTAAACCTGTGCCGATTACTACACTGTTTGGAATGTTTTTTAATTCATTTACATTTCCTTTCAACAAATAATCTTGAAAAGAAAACAATTTACTTTCAGCATCAACATCAATTCCATTAATTACAGCACTTAAATTGACCATTCCAACATTCATATAAATGGGTACAATCAGTTTCGGAGCCACACCTAAAACAGCTTTGTCATTTTGTAAATAAGCGATGATTGATTTACTTTTCTTGATGGATAAAAATTCTTGCTTAGGTTTGATATTTCGAATAAAGTTGACCTTGTTTTTATACTCTTTTGAAAGTAAAATAGGTTGATTTTTAGTGGGCAACATTTCATTGTATAAGCGAATATGAGCAGTTCTATTTAAAATTAAATTGTCCAACAAATCATTTAATCCCGACATAAAACTTAGCAAGGCAATAAACATAGTTATACTAAAAGTTACTCCAAATGCAGCGACTAAGGTTTGTTTCAAACGCGCTTTTAAAAGTGAAACAGAAATACTGACAATTAATTTGTAGTTCATTTTTCTGGAAGAATTAACTCGTCTTTACTGGTCAATCCAGAACGAACTTCAATAAACTCAAAATCTTTTAATCCAGTTTTAATTTTTCGTTTTACCCCTGATTTCAAGGTTACAGTTGTCTCATTCAATAAATAATTTCTTGGAACTAATAAAACTTTGTTTTTTGAATTGATAATAATATTTGCTTCAAACGAAATATCTGGAAAAAGTAGTTTTGGTTGATTCATGAATTTAGCT
>JBKDZA010000071.1:0-1008 GCA_046308455.1 Fluviicola sp. | reverse complement strand
CAATTTGGCTGAGCTAGTACAGTATTGCCTAAAAGTTATCTTCTCAAAAATTTTAAACTTTCGACAAAAAATATTTTTTAGCTACAAATTTTCAAATCTAAGTCAAATTTGAGTCTGACTTTTTCAGCAGACCCTAATTATCGATGGACATTTATCACTCAAAGAAAAATTGATTTTAAAACAATTAGCTGAACACGATTGGTTTCCTTATACAATTGAAGCATTAGATGATGCCGTTGAAGGTTATTGTCAAGGTAAAGGCTTGCCTTTGTTATAATAATTTTGGCGCGTAATCGGTATTCGTCTACAAGTCCTCGTTTCTTTTTCTGTTTTTTTACAAGGGGATGAATCCCCTTGAGAGGGATAAAACGAGCTTCTATAGTCGCTGTTTTTCCCCTATAAAAACTAGAAAAATAAACTCCGGGCTTTACGCCTACTCCCGCGCGGGGTTCGTTTTTAGACAATGAGATTTTTAGATTAGAATGTACAATTTTACTTTATGCTAAGTGGACAATCATCCTACACCTTCTTTCCCAATTTTGCTAATTTGCTTGTTTGCCAATTAGTCGACATCAAATCCACCAAATGACTATTTTGGAAATTTGCTAAGTGGACAATCATCCTACACCTTCTTTCCCAATTTTGCTAATTTGCTTGTTTGCCATTTAGTCTACATCAAATCCACCAAATGACTTTTTTGGAAATTTGCTAAGTGGACAATCATCATACACCTTCATTCCTAATTTTTCTAAATTGCTTGTTTGCCATTTAGTCGACATCAAATCCACCAAATGACTATTTTGGAATTTTGCTAAGTGGACAATCATCCTACACCCTCTTTCCCAATTTTGCTAATTTGCTTGTTCATAATAGCTCAATTAATTCTTGGACACAAAACTAAGTTAACATTAATTAGATTTGTGTATGTCAAAACATCGAAGAAATTGGTCAGCAGAAGAGAAAGAAAAAATTGTTCTTTACTCTGAAGAACATGGAGCTACATCTGCA
>JBKDZA010000070.1:0-12787 GCA_046308455.1 Fluviicola sp. | reverse complement strand
CTTCTTTATTTGTTTTAAACTCTACTTTATCAACAAACCATGGCGATGTTAATCCCAATGCCAACTCAAAAATTTCAGCGCTATTATTCATAGCCGTAAAGTTCACGTTTTTATATTACCCACACAAATTCATATAGAACCGATAATTTTTTATCATGAAAGAATATATTTTAAAAGTTCCATCAACTCAAAAGGCAGATGATTGGTTTCTTTTTATAGAAGAAAGTATAATAAATAAAGGTCATTACGATTCTTTAATTGTCGATTTCAATAATGTTAAATTTTTAGACACTGATGATTTTGTAGTATTAGCATGTCTAATTGAAAGTTTTTATAATAAAAACTGTAATGTTTCTTTCATTGGTGGTTCAAAGAGTTTTAATGACCATTTATTTAATATAAAATTCAAAGAATATTGGAAGGATGGATTTAATCGAGATGCCTTTACTCTTTCACATAATAATACAACTTTATGTTTATGGAAAATCTCTGAAGAAATGATTTATACGTATTCACATTATGCAAAACAATACTTTGAAAAATTCACAAGCAATAAAGATTTAATTCCCTTATCTTCTAATATGGATGAGGTTTTCAATAATATTTTTGACCATTCAAAATCTGAAATAACAGGTTACATCATTACACAATATTTTGTCGAACAGAATAAAATTTCTTTTTCTGTCTGTGATTTCGGGATTGGAATCCCAACTTCAATTTATAATTCATTTCCAAATGAATATCCAAAAAAAGAAGATTGGAAAGCAATTATTAGATCTTTAGAAAGAGGTTTTTCTGTACAATCTACTCCAAGAAATAGAGGTTTTGGACTGAACAATCTTTTTGAATTTACAGAAAATTCCAATGGTATCTTATCTATTATTTCAAATAATGGTGTTGTATTAAAAAAAGCAGGAGAAATGTATCGAACTGGAGAAAGCAACTATAATTTTAAAGGAACTTTAATAAAAGTTGAAGTAGACTTGAATACATTTCATGAAAAAGATGATTCAGAAGAAATTTATGAATTTTAACAAATAATTGCTTTATTTATTTATACATTTGCATAAAACATTTAAATGAACACTTTGGTTTTAAAGGATTTAATAAAAGACACTAGTTCGAATGAACAAGGTGAAGTTTTATTTAATTTAATGAAAAAATATTTTAATTCCTCTGAGTCATTCATTTTAGAAGTCGATACTGATTTATCTTTATCTTCTTCGTTTTTAAATTCATCTTTTGGTCAATTTTTAGACCTTTATGGTCTTATTTCATTGAAAAAAATTATCAAAATCAAAGGGTCAAAATTTCAATTTCAAAAAATCTCAAATTATATTGAAAGTTATAACGAGATTTATTTAGTTTAATTTATTAACCTCAGTTCGATTTTAAATTCTTATCAGATCGCCTATAAATACTCAGATTTGAGGCGAAAGTATGATGGATTGGCGGGCCAATTCGAATGTTTTTAACGAAAAAGATGAGATTTTATAGGTGATGTTATTTTTTTATGTGTGAGGCTATTTATTTTAAAAAATCATTTTGCTCGTTAATTTTAATCGAAATAGCCCGCTATTCCTCAAAAAATTAAACTCCAAACTAACTTTTTAAAATAAATTCTGAGGTGAATTTAGAATCGAACTGAGGTTATTAATCCTTCTCCAACTCCAATTTCTTGCGATTCAAACGCTCAATCACTTGTGATGTAATCGATTTCATTTCTGAAGAAACTGATAGGTAATAATCAAAAGAACGTTCGTATCGATCTTCACTCACTCCTTTAGATTTTAAATAAGCTCTTCCAGACTGAGTCATTATTTTATGGTAGGCAATCACTGTTTTGTATTTCGATTGAACATGTCCTTCAATAATCGCTAAATCAGACATGATTTCAACCATTTCCTTCTTCTCCAATAAATCAGTAGGTTTAGATTCCTCCAATTCTTCGGGACCTGTGCATGAAAAAACGCCGAATAGAAGTATGAAAAAAAGTTTATACATGAAACGACAATCGTTTTCCGATAATGGAAGTATTAACTGCTTCACCGTCCCAAACTAAATTTCCGTTGACATATGTTTGAGCAATTTTATGGTTAAATGTAACGCCTTCAAATGGTGACCATCCACATTGATACAACAACGAAGCTTTTGTTACTTCGTATTTCTTATTAGGCTCAACCACCACTAGATCAGCGAAATATCCTTCACGAATATATCCTCTTTCATCAACTCTGAAAAGCTCTGCAGGCGCGTGACACATTTTTTCGATCACTCGTTCTTTCGAAATCTTTCCTTCTAAGCTTGCCTCAAGCATTGCTAAAATACTGTGTTGAACCAATGGACCACCAGAAGGAGCTCCTGAATATGATTGAGATTTTTCTTCTAAAGTATGCGGTGCATGATCAGTTGCAATGACATCAATTCGGTTTTCAAGTAAAGCTTTCCAAATTTCATCACGATCAGCTGCTGTTTTTACAGCTGGATTCCACTTAATCAAATTTCCTTTTGTTTCATAATCTGCATCTGTAAACCACAAATGGTGAATACACGCTTCGGAAGTAATTTTCTTATCTTTTAGTAGAAGTGTATTATCGAATAAATACGTTTCCTTTCCAGTTGAAATATGTAAAACATGTAAACGTGTACCGTTTTTCTTTGCCAAATTAACAGCACTTGAAGAAGACAAATAACACGCTTCTTCACTACGAATTAATGGATGTGCAGTAACTGGGATTGCATCTCCGTATTTCTCTTTGTAGATTTCCAAATTTGCACGAACTGTAGCTTCATCCTCACAATGAGTTGCAATCAACCAAGGAACATTTGCAAACAAACGATCCAAAACTTGAGTATTGTCCACCAACATATTTCCTGTTGATGAGCCCATGAAAATCTTAACTCCACAGATATTTTTTCCATCAGTTTTCATTACCTCTTCGTAATTATCATTCGAAGCGCCCATGAAAAAAGAATAATTTACTGCTGAAACTTGATTTGCACGTTGAAATTTATCTTCAAGTAACTCTTGAGTTAATGCATTTGGAACTGTATTTGGCATTTCCATGTAAGATGTAACGCCTCCTGCAGCTGCAGCTCGAGACTCAGTCATGATTTGACCTTTATGCGTTAAGCCTGGTTCACGGAAATGTACTTGATCATCAATTGCTCCAGGAATTAAATACTTTCCTTCACAATTAATTACCTCCATTGTCGAATCCGCAGAAATTGAACTTGCAATTTTTTCAATTCGTTCTCCAACAACTAATACATCTAAAACTTGAGTCGAACCTTCGTTGATTACAAAGGCAGATTTAAAGAGTTTTTTATTCATCAAACTTTCATTTTACGCATTTTCCAAACACCAAAAAAGGCTTCTTTAAAAATTCCTCCAGACATTTTTGATTCGCCATACAGACGATCAATAAACGTAATTGGAACTTCAATTATTTTAAATCCTTTTTGTTTTGCAGCGTATTTCATCTCAATTTGAAAAGCATAACCTTTAAATTGAATGTTGTCTAAATTAATTGCTTCTAAAACTGATCTTCTGAAACACATAAAACCAGCTGTTGTATCTTTGATTCCAATAAACAAAATCATTCGGACATAAACTGAAGCAAAATAAGACATTAAAATGCGACCAATTGGCCAATTTTTGACCTTTCCTCCTTTTGTATAACGTGAACCGATAGCAACATCGCCACCTTTTTTCTCGCAAGCCTCCAATAATCGAGGTAAGTCTGCCGGATTATGAGAAAAATCACAATCCATTTCAAAAATAAAATCGTATTGATGTGCAATCGCCCACTTAAAACCAGCAATGTATGCTGTTCCTAAGCCTAACTTCCCGCTTCGTTCAACTAAATGAACCCTTTCTAATTCAACTTCTTGGCGCTTTTTAATTATTTCAGCTGTTCCATCAGGTGAGCCATCATCAATAAATAAAATGTGAAAATCTCCAGGAAGATTCAACACCGTAGTCATCATATTATCTACGTTTTCGCATTCGTTGTATGTGGGAATAATGACTACAGATTTCGACACAAGCGTTATATTTGAACGCTAAATTAATGATTTTCCATAATTCGGGAACAATTTTGACACAAACTATTGCGGTTTAGTTAATTTTAACAAATGAAAAAAATAGGATTACTTTCAGATACACACGGTGATTTTCCAGATCGAATCTACGAGTATTTTGCTCAAGTTGACGAAATTTGGCATGCTGGAGATATCGGAAGTATTTCTGTTACAGATAAAATAGCTGCTTTTAAACCACTTCGAGCTGTTTATGGAAACATAGACGACCATTCGATTCGTTTAGAACATCCCGAATACCGTTTTTTTGAACTAGAAGGAGTATCTGTTTTGATGACACATATTGCAGGGAAACCAGGTAAATATGCAAAACCAGCACATGAATTAATCAAAAAATACCAACCCAAATTATTTATTTGTGGACATTCTCATATTTTATTAGTGAAAAATGATCCTCTTTTTAATATGCTTTGGTTAAACCCTGGAGCTTGTGGAAACAAAGGATTTCACAAACAAAAAACGCTTTTACGTTTTGACTTGGATCAAGGTAGAATTTTAAACCTTGAAGCAATTGATTTAGGAAAAAGAGCCCTTGAAAACAATTCAATTTAAATTTTTGCGTTACACTATTTATAAAAAATTACATGTCAAAATATTTTAGTTTATTTTTTCTATTCATTCACATCTCTGTTTCAGCACAAACAGGGGGAACAACAAGTTTTCAAAACTTAAACACGAATTACACGGCTCGTCATTTAGGACTTGCAGGTGATTTCATCAGTGTGTTCGATGCAGATCATACACTTGCTTTTTCAAATCCGGCTTTATTAAATGACCAATCTACAAATCGTGGATCGCTATCTCAAACACTTTTGGCTGGTGGAATCAATACGGGACAATTATCTTATTCAAAATCATTTGATAAATTGTCAACAATGGGACATTTTCGTTATATCGCTTATGGTAAAATGACTCGAAGAGATGAAACTGGCGCAAATTTGGGAACTTTTAGTCCAGGCGATTTTATTTTAGGTGGAACTGTTTCAAAAGCAATCAATGAGCGCATGCACATTGGAGGAACATTAAATATCCTTTACTCACAATTAGACAATTACATCGCTTTCGGATCTAGTATTGACCTTGGTGGAATTTATCACAACGATGACAAAAACTTAGTCGTTTCAGGTGTAGTTAAAAATTTAGGTGTACAATTTAAAGGATTTACAACAGAAAGATATCCATTGCCATTAGAAGTTCAACTTGGAGTTTCCAAAAAATTGGCACATGCACCATTCCGATTTAGTTTAATAGCACAACAATTACAACGTTGGGATTTGAGTTATGTTGATCCAACTGCGCAGCCAACAATTGATGCCTTGAGTGGAGATACAATTCCAGTAAAAACAGATAATTTTGCTGTGAAACTATTTCGTCATGCAGTGATACAAACTGAAATTCTCGCTGGACAAAAAGTACATTTGCGTTTTGGTTTTGATTACAACAGGAGAAAAGAATTAGCACTTTCAAATCGACCAGGACTTGCAGGATTTAGTTTTGGATTAGGACTTTACTTCAAACGTTTTTCCATCGATTATGGCTGGATGATTTATTCAAGCGCTGGTGGTCAACATGGGGTTTCTTTAAGTCTTCCTATTAAAGGAAAATCTCAGTAATTTTTTCCTATCTTTACAAAACAAAAGCTTTTGTATGGACTCTTCAAAAAAAATCACAATTGCAGTTGATGGTTACTCATCATGTGGGAAAAGCACGCTTGCAAAAGCTCTTGCCAAAAAATTACACTATATTTTCATTGACACTGGAGCAATGTACCGAGGAATTACTTGGTATGCTCTACAAAATGGATATGTGAAAGATTCCAAATTAAACGCATCAGATTTAATCAAAGATTTGGAGAATATAAACATTCAATTTGGCGATTTAAACGAAGAAGGAATTCGTAAATTGTTAGTGAATGGTCGAGATGTTTCGAAAGAAATTCGCACAATGGAAATTTCTGATTGGGTGAGTCCAGTTGCGACATTAAAAGAAGTTCGACAAAAATTGGTTGCCCAACAGCGAGAAATGGGTAAACAAGGTGGTGTAATAATGGATGGAAGAGATATTGGTTCTGTTGTATTTCCATACGCTGAACTAAAACTATTTCTAACTGCAGATAAAGAAATTCGAGCTGAAAGAAGGTTGTTGGAATTACAACACAAAGGAGAAAAATCAACACTTGAAGACGTATTAAAGAATCTTGAAAAAAGAGATTTCATTGATTCAACACGTGAAGAAAGTCCTTTGATTCAAGTGGAAGATGCAATCGTAATTGACAATAGTTATTTAACACCTGAAGAGCAACTTCAAAAAGTTCTGGAATTAGTTCAAGAAAGACAAATGCAATTAGCAAACTGATATTTTAAATAAAACCCTCTATTTAATAAGTAATTTTATTTTTTAAAATCGAACATTTTGTTTGATATTTATCATTTTTGATTAAATTTGCACAAATTATTACTATATTACTATGTTATCAATCGGAAAAATAACAGAAGAAATTATTGGACGTAGTCCATTTTTGCGAGAAGCAATGACTGAAGATCTAATAAACATTAGTTCATTAGCACGTAAAATTCGACCAGAAATCGAAGAAATTCTTGGAAAAGAAGTTAAGGAAGGCGCTGTTGTTATGGCTATCAAACGCATGTCTCCAGGTTTGTATCACCGATTGAATATGAAGATTTCTAATATCATTGGTGAAATTGGTGATTATTTGGTTCGTTCTAACTTGGAAAATTACACCTATGAAAACACTGAATCTTTCCGTTTAAAACAACAAGATTTATTACAGATTTTTCAAAATGAATCAGATGCATTTTATACTGTTTGTAGAGGTGTAACTGAAACTACAATTATTTCATCTCAAAGTTTGTCAACGCTTATCAAAGAGTTGTTTAAAACTGAACGAATGAAATCCAATACAAATGATTTAGCTTCGATTACAGTAAAATTACCGTCAATCAATTCTGAAGTTTATGGGATTTATTACTATATCCTGAAACAATTGGCTTGGGAAGGAATCAATATTATTGAAGTAGTTTCTACTGCAAATGAATTTACTGTTGTTGTAAAACAAGAGAATATTGATAAAGCATTCAAAGTATTGATGGAAATTAAGAAAAATGCTTCTTAAATCCCTTTAAAACTTTTTTTTACAAAGGTTTAATTTTTCCTTTTCCAGTTTTAATGACATTTTCTCCTACAAATAGTCCCGAATAGAGAACATTTCCGTCTGCTTTCATGTATCCATTTAGAACCAAATTGTTTGGATTTAACTTTAAATCCCCTTGTGACTCGTGGGCAATGAAAAAGTAATTGGTAACTTTTAAACCTGTTACATCTGCAAAACAATTACTCCGTATTCCAATGTATGCGTTTGCTGCTTGACCAGTAATCGTATAATCTCCCCAACCATGTGGTGCATCAATACTTATATTTTCAACTTTAGCCAAAATATTTGTACTTCCAGCTCCATCGCGTATTTCAATCTGTAAGGTCTCCGTTTTTAAAGTATCCTTGCATGTAACTGATTCTGATGCTTCTGAGTAAATGTATTTCAATTCTGTATAATGAATTTCAACGCGAATTTTATTGTTTTTGAATTTTCTGAAATAATCACATTTATTCAGATTCTCGATACTTATTGAATCATTTGATTGTTGAATATCAACCAAATTCAATAGATTTTCCTTTCCAATTAATACAATTTTATTGGTTGAATCATTGATAAAAACATACTCCAACTTTTTTCCTAGATCAACTGCATGGAAATTTTCTAAAAGAATTTCTTTTTGTGCATCAGCTCCCGCAAATTTATAACATCTACGATCTTCCGCTTTTTTGCAACTAGATATCGCAAAACTGGAGAGAACTATAACGATGAATAAGCATCTAATCGACATACTGTTTTCTTTTTAAAATTATAACCAACTCCAAATTCTATGTAATCTGCTTTTGCCCAATGTGTCTTCAACACAAAGTTTAACAATAAACCATTATCAAATGTGTAACGCATTCCCAAACGGTGATACAACTCATCGTCTGCATCAAATTTATCATGAATATAATATCCCATACCAATTACAAACCGCAAGTGATTCATTGGAATCGCATATCCTAAATATCCACCAATTTGAAAAATATCTAATTGATTTCTAGGAATGTACGTTTTGTAATCCATCAAAGATTGCTTCGAAATAAAATCCAAAGCTACTTCCATCCCAACTTTTGATTTAAATTGTTTAAAAGCGACCGCAGACATAGCAAAAACCGGATATTTCTTCCCTCCTGTTGGCCAATTTTCTTTAAACGAAGTAATTCCAATTAAAGATGGTTCCCACGAATTGAAAAAAGGAGTTTTTTTAATCCCTACTTGCTTAACTGCTTCTTTCTGAGTTGACCCAATTTTATGCAAATATCCCAAGCGAATCATCGGAATATTTATACCTAAATTTGGAAGTTGTGTTGAACCATTTGAAAAATGCGTTAAATCAAAACCATATTCCAAACCATGTTTTTCAGTAAAAAAATGATGTCCCGTTACCCCAAGTACCACACTTGCACTGAAATGAGAACTTACAGCTACATTTTTAGGATTTGTTTGTTGATCAAATGTTTTTGTTAAGTATGCTAAACCCACAGCCATTTGACATGAGAATACATTTTTCGGAGAATTGTACCACGGAAATTCAATAAAACTAAATGCTCCAAATGCATTTCCTAACACCTCTTTGTTCGATAAGTTAGAGCCGTAAAGTGTCAACCCAACAAATGGATTTCGATACGATTCGTGCCAAAAATCTGAACCAATCAAGCGTTTTTTGATAGAAATTTCACCTGCAAAAATTCGCTCTTGTGCCAAATGTGCCATTGTACTCCTATGTGCAGCCAAATACCCACCTTTCAAATGGTATGAAAGATAAATGGGCTCACGTATAGAATCCGAAGCTATCAGAGACTTTGAAACGAGTAAAAATAGAATTAGCACAAAACGCATTGTACAAATTTATACAATTAACAGTTAAATTTGAATAATTTTAAAAAATGGAAACAAGAAACACAAAAGTAAACGAAACAGATCCACGTTTAATTGCATTTGAACGTTTATTAAACATCATGGATGATTTGCGTGAAAAATGTCCATGGGACCAAAAACAAACATTCGAAAGTCTCGCATATTTAAGTATTGAAGAAGTATATGAATTGGTCGACGCAATTCAAAAGAATGACTTAAAAAGTTTAGAAGGCGAAATTGGTGATGTTTTGTTACACATGGTTTTTTACTCAAAAATAGGAAGCGAACAAGGAATTTTCGATATCACATCTGTTTTAAATGGGATTTGTGATAAATTGGTTTACCGCCATCCGCATATTTACTCCGACACAATTGTAAGTGGTGAAGAAGAAGTGAAAGCAAACTGGGAAAAATTAAAACTCAAAGAAGGAAAAAAATCTGTGTTTGAAGGAGTTCCCAACTCACTTCCAGCTTTAATCAAAGCCAATCGCATCCAAGAAAAAGCTCGAGGTGTTGGCTTCGACTGGGACAATGTAGCAGATGTACGTGCAAAAGTGGACGAAGAACTAGCAGAACTCGATGAAGCACTTGCAATTAAAAATCAAGATGAAGTTGAAAAAGAATTGGGTGATGTTTTATTTTCGGTAATCAACCTTTCACGTTTCATCAACGTAAACCCAGAAAATGCTTTAAGTCAAACGAATCAAAAGTTTATCGATCGTTTTCAAGTGATGGAGCAATTGATTCGGGACGAAAATCTTGAATTAAGCGAGATGACTTTAACTGAAATGGATATCTATTGGGAAAAAGCAAAAAAAATCCTTTCAATCAAGAAATAGTACTGTTTAAAAAAAAGACGCACTAAAATTCTAGTAAATTAGGATTTTTTAACTAATTTCGAGCCGCATTAATGTTACGTATGAAGTACCTTATTTTCTCAATTTTAGTATTATTTTCCTCCAATTTTTTCGCTCAAGAAAACATTGTTCGTGGTTTTATCTATGACAATGACAACGGAGAACCACTTGCTTTTCAACAAGTTCAATTAATTCCAACATCTAAGGAAATCAAATTGGCATACATGTCAACTGATGTAAATGGGTTTTTCTCATTTGCAAAAGTGATGAAAGGAACATATGTAATTAAAGTAAATGACCCTTCTTTCAAACTATTTGAAAAGGAAATAGTTCTTAATTCAACGTCTGGAATTACTGAAGTTCGAATTGATTTAATTTCTCCAGATGGAGGTACAGATATAGGTCCGGTTGTAATTTCAGCTGAAACAAAGGCAAAAACAACTGAAGTTTTGATGTCTCAAATTAAATTAGACAAAAAAGGATTGGAACGAATTCCGTCAGTTGGAGCAGAAAACGATATCGTTGGTGCATTTTCAGTTACACCAGGAGTTGTAACGACAGGTGACCAAGGTGGACAGTTATATGTTCGTGGAGGTACGCCCATTCAAAACAAAATTTTATTAGACGGAATGACGATTTACAATCCGTTCCATTCTATTGGTTTCTTTTCAATTTTCGAAACAGAACTAGTTAAAAACGTTGACATTTATACAGGTGGATTTGAATCAAAATATGGAGGTCGAATCTCTTCTATCATGGACATAACATACCGTGATGGAAACAGAAAACAATTTGGAGGTAAAGTTTCACTTTCTCCTTTCATGGCTAAATTAGTTTTGGAAGGTCCTTTGTCAAAACAAAAGAAAGAAGGTGGCGGATCAAGTTCTTACATCTTTTCTGCAAAACATTCCTTATTAGATTACACTTCTAGATCATTGTATAGAAATGTTAATAATGGAAATGGATTACCCTACAATTTTACGGATGTATATGGTAAATTTACCTTCGGTTCAGGACAAGGATCTAAAATGTCACTATTTGGATTCTACAATACAGACAATGTTGATTATAACGGTTCAGCTCAATTAAGTTTCAATCAATTTGGTGGAGGAAGTTCATTTATTTTAGTTCCAAGTGGTTCGCCCGTATTTATTCGTGGACACATCAATTACTCTAAATTTTCTACTGAATTTGCAGAAATTGGATCTAGTCCAAGAACAAGTTCAATTGCTGGAGCAGAGATGGGATTTGACTTCTCTTACTATTTAAAAAATGAACGTCAATTGGATTACGGTATCGCAATTCAAGGTTTTCAAACAAACTTCTTGACATACAATGAAGTTGCTAATGAAATTCGTTTTGATGAAAATACTACTGAAATTGGTGGTTATGTGAACTACAAATATGTGAATCCACGTTGGGTTATTCAGCCAGGAATTCGAATTCAAGCATATGCTTCGCTTTCAACAATTTCATTTGAACCACGTTTCGGAGCGAAATTCAACGCTACAGATAAATTTCGTTTAAAATTCTCTGGAGGTCGTTATTCTCAAAACTTTACATCTGCATCTTCAGACAGAGATATCGTGAATTTATTCAATGGATTATTGAGTGCACCAACAGATGTTCAAGAGCAATTTGTGGATCAATTCGGAAACGAAAGCAATCCTAAAAATGGTTTACAGTATTCTTGGCATGCTATTTTGGGTGGTGAATACGATTTAACAAAGCATTTAAGTGTGAATTTAGAAGGATACTTCAAGTATTTCCCACGTTTGAGTAATATCAATCAAAACAAATTATTCACAAACGACCCTGAATTTGCTGACGTAAGTGATATATACAAGAAAGATTTCTTAATTGAATCAGGAGCTTCTTACGGTGCAGATTTATTGTTGAAGTATACAAAAGACAGATTATTTGTTTGGGGAGTTTATTCGTATGGAAAATCGAATCGTTGGGATGGTTTTGAGATTTACACACCAGTTTTCGACCGTAGACATAACATCAATATCGTTGCTACGTATGCATTTGGTAAGAAAAAAGATTTAGAGGTAAACGTTCGTTGGAACTTTGGTTCAGGTCTTCCATTCACACCAACAAACGGATATTACCAATCAGAAGGATTCACAAATGGAGTTGGAACAGACATCAATTCATCAAATCCTCAAAGTGTAAGTATTTTATTGGGTGAGTTCAACAGTCAGCGTTTACCTACTTATCACCGTTTAGACATTACAGTTAAAAAGCAATTCAAATTCAAGAATAAAACAGAATTAGAAGCAGTTTTAGGAATCACGAACGCATACGACAGAAACAACATTTTCTACGTGAACCGTGTAACTAACGAAAAAATCTATCAGTTCCCTATTCTACCAAGTTTCGGAATGAGTTACCGCTTTTAAGAAGTAAATTAATTATAAAAGAGAATCCCAAGTTTAAGCTTGGGATTTTTTTGTGCTTATATTCTTATCAAAAAAAGCTCATCCCGAACGTTCGGGACTCACCAATTTTTGCTTTCGAATGCCTAGATTTGACACTTTTGAACTCAACCCTTGACAATTAAGGGGTTATTTAATATTTTGAAACAGCCACTTTTTTATGTCCTTATTTTTATTCAATGAGAAAAGGTCTTCTTATTTATGGAATAGCATTATTAACCTCAGTTCGATTATAAATTCACCTCAGAATTTATTTTAAAAAGTTAGTTTGAAGTTTAATTTTTTGAGGAATAGCGGGCTATTTCGATTAAAATTAACGAACAAAATGATTTTTAAAATAAATAGCCAACTAGTAAAAAAAGTGTTTTCACCTA
>JBKDZA010000069.1:0-6833 GCA_046308455.1 Fluviicola sp. | reverse complement strand
AACCAAAAACGATATGACTAAAACCAACTTCATCAAAAATCAAAATAATGGTTATTAATATTCGTCCGAACTCCAGCGTTAATCCAAGTCACTAAGTCACTTTTTTTGTCTGTTAAAGTACGAATACGAAACCCACCAAACACCTCAAATCCGTAAGATCGATTAATACGATAACCCACTTCAATCAAAGAATTCAATACACTTTGATTTACGATCGAGTTGTCTGAAAATACAGGAAGATTCGCTCCGTAATTGCTATTCTGCTTGAAGTAATAGTTGATTGTTCCAGCTACAAATAGATTTTTAAATTCATAATTGAAACGCAACAACACTTCACTTACCTGATTTCCCATTGGATGTGCTTGAAATAAATTCGAATTGGTGAAATGTAAACGTGAATTGGAACTTGAATACGCATTGACATCCGTAAAATTGTATTCCAATTGAATGAAATTGAGCTTCTTAGAGTTAGGAAAAAAACGTCCTCCTATTTGAACGATTGAACTTTTTGCTTTCAATGGATTTGCTCCAACTTGAGAGTAGAATACGTAATTTTTTACTTTATATTGAAGATCAAAGGCCAATAATGTAGAACTTCTAGATTCCGTTGCTTCTTCTATTATAGATGAACCTACAAGTGGTAAAAAGTACAAAGGTGAAATTGGTTTCCGAACGATTGAATCTTCTCTCATCCACACACTGCTTTCAACAATTCCAAGCGTAAGTTTTTCAGATGCTTTGAAGTAAACGGAATTGAAGCCCATTAACTTGTTTTCGTACAAAGCTTCAGCGGATGTTTTCTCCGACCGACGGATTAAATTTAATGCTCTTGATTTCATCGTTGAAAAAGTCCATCTTGAAAAAGGCGAATAATCAGCTTTGAAATTCACCGCACCAATTGCATTGTCTGACCAAATCAAGGAACGGTAACCACTTCCAATAAAATGCTGGTTATTTCCCCAAGACAGATTGAGTTTTTTGTGCAATTGCCAATGAATACTTCCCAAAGCATAACCATAATCGAAGCCATTTTCTTTGAAAGGTTTTGTTCGTGCACTCCCAGAAATCATTGCATGTTGCTGAGAAAAAGTTCCATTCGAATAATTTGGAAAGATTTCTCCACGCATTTGTGCTTGTGATCGGGCATAGGAGGGAAGTTGAATTTGATTTTCATAGAAAGATGTAGTGAAAAATAACTTTTTACCCAATATTGCTTCCATGCGAACTCCTCGCGTATTTTGACTAATTGTATTCAAGCTATCTTCTGTGCTTTTTCCATAAGAGATGTCCAACAAAGGCGTAATCCATAATTTCCCTTCTTCAGCTTTTAATTCAATTAATTCTCGTTGAAATAAAAAATAACCAAAATTTGAATAACGCTTCTTGTCATCTGTAACTTTCGAATAGTAGAACGAATTTGATTGTGGAAAAACAGGAAAATGAATCGTAGAATCCATCAATGACACATCCCTAAAATAGGAACCAATAGGTAAAACACGTTCAATAGTTTGAGAAAAAAAGCATTGAGTAAAAAGAAGCAGAATAGAAACCAAGAAAATCTTGATTGATGTAGTTCGTTTTTTTGCTTCTATTTGAAAAGTCATTTAATCCTTTATTCTAGTTCACGAAGATATGGAAGAAAACTTTTTGTGCATGCAATAAATGGTGGATTATATAAATCTTCTTTGTTATATGTCAATGGTTCCAATGTTTCTGCATGAAAAACACCTCCACCTAAAACTTCTAAAATTGCTTGTCCAGCGGCGATATCCCATTCCATCGTTGGGCTATAACGTGGATACAAATCCATTGTTCCTTCTGCCAAATCAAAAAACTTCAAAGCACTACCTTTCTTACTGTAAGTAATCGGAAATTTTTCCTCTACTTTGGAAATGAAAGCAGCATCTTTTTCTGAAAAATGAGAAATACTTGCTGCGATTTTTAAGGGTGAATTTAAAACGAAATTTGCGGAAATTGACTTCCAATCAGCCTCATTTTGAATGGAATCGAACGTACAAATTCTAGGTTCAAAATCACGTCCTCCGAATAAAATTGTCTGTTCAACAGGTGAAGCGATGAATCCGAAAATTGGTTTTCCGTTTTCAACTAGGGCCAAACAAATTGCAAATTCCCCCGTTTTTTTGATGAATTCTTTTGTTCCATCGAGCGGGTCTAAAATCCAACATTTTTCCCATTTTGAACGAATATCAAATGTACTTTGAGCGGTTTCTTCAGAAATTAAAGGAATCTGTGTAAATACTAAACCTTTTTCAATGATTTCATTCGCTGCTTTATCCGCTTCTGTTACTGGTGAACCATCTGTTTTTTCAACACTTCCGAAAGATGTGTCGTAAATAGCAATAATTTTTCCCGAAGCTTTTACTATTAATTGTAAGACTTTAAATAAATCTGATTTTTCCATTTTGGCTCAAAAGTATTTTTTAAAATTAGTCAATCTATTTTGAAATTTCACTACTAGTTATTTTGAATTTACATCATTGCTTATTTTTAAAATGCACTAGTTGAATTAAAATTCAGCTAATTCCATTTAGCACGAATTTATTCCTTTTTGCTCGTATTTCATTCGTCTCTTTTCCTATCTTTGACATAAGTTTTGATAAAATGAATTTAAATAAAACATTCAGCAAAGTTCCTGATTTTAAACTTTCTCCCGCTGTCGACAAGGTTGGGGTGGAAGAACGATGCGCCCGCTTTCAAACGAGAAGCATCAAAAATGAAGCGAAAAATCAAGGTTTGAAAATGGTCTTGAACATGATTGACTTAACTACTTTGGAAGGTAAAGACACTCCCGGAAAAGTGAAGCAATTGTGTTACAAAGCACAACATTTACACGATGCGCATCCTGGTTTACCAACTGTAGCAGCAATTTGTGTGTTCCCATCAATGGTGGAAACGGCAAAAAAAGCATTGGGGAATTCTGGAATTAAAGTCGCTTCCGTTTCTACAGCTTTTCCTTCAGGACAATCAACTCCAGAAATTAAAATTGCGGATACAAAATTCGCAGTTGAACACGGAGCGGATGAAATCGACATGGTAATTTCTCGTGGAAGATTTTTAGCAGGAGATTACAATTTTGTATTCGATGAAATAGCTGCAATCAAAGAAGCTTGTGGAAAAGCACGATTGAAAGTAATCTTGGAAACTGGTGAATTGGCTTCTTTGGATCAAGTGCGAAGAGCAAGTGACATTGCAATGTACGCAGGTGCAGATTTTATCAAAACGTCTACAGGAAAAATTCAACCCGCAGCAACGATGCAAGTGACTTACACCATGTTGTGTGCAATCAAAGATTTTTATAGAAAAACAGGTGTGAAAGTAGGAATGAAACCAGCTGGTGGAATTTCAACTTCGAAATTAGCCTTACATAATTTAGTGATGGTGAAAGAAACACTTGGTGCAGATTGGTTAAACAACGATTGGTTCCGTTTTGGAGCTAGTTCATTGGCAAACGATGTATTGATGCAAATTGTAAAACAGGAAACAGGTCGTTACCAGAGTGCAGATTATTTTTCAATTGATTAATCGGTTGAAGTTTAAAACGAACGAAAATGAGTAAGAAAAAAGATATTAAAGCGTTTGATTTCAATGGTGCTTGGGAGTATTCTCCAAGTCCAGAAAGCACAAGTCACGTTCAATTAAAAGAGAAATATGAATTATATATCGATGGAAAATTTGTAGCTCCATCGTCTAAAACGTATTTCAAAACGATCAATCCAGCAAATGAAAAAGTATTGGCTGAAGTCGCTCATGCAAATGAAAAAGACGTTGACTTAGCAGTTAAAGCGGCAAAAAAAGCCTATGATACTGTTTGGGCGAAATTGTCGGCAAAAGAACGTGGAAAATACATTTACCGCATCGCTCGAATGATGCAAGAACGTTCTCGTGAATTAGCTGTTGTTGAAACTTTAGATGCAGGAAAAACAATCCGAGAATCACGTGATGTGGATGTTCCATTGGCTTGCAATCATTTCTTTTATTATGCTGGTTGGGCGGATAAATTAGAGTACGCTTTTCCAAATCGCAAAGTGGAAAGTATTGGAGTAGCAGGACAAATCATTCCTTGGAATTTCCCATTGTTGATGTTGGCTTGGAAAATAGCACCAGCTTTGGCAGCAGGAAATACAGTTGTAATTAAACCAGCGGAGACAACTCCATTAACAGCAATGCTCATGGCAGAAATCATTCACGAAGCAGGACTTCCAGCGGGTGTTGTGAATATTTTGACAGGTTATGGAGACACAGGTGCAGCAATCGTCAATCATCCACTAGTAAATAAAATTGCGTTCACTGGTTCAACAAATGTTGGGAAAATCATTCAACGTGCTGTTGCAGGAACGGGTAAAAAATTGACCTTAGAATTGGGAGGAAAATCTGCAAATATCATTTTTGAAGATGCACCAATCGATCAAGCAGTTGAAGGAATTGTAAATGGAATTTTCTTCAATCAAGGACACGTTTGCTGTGCAGGTTCTAGACTTTTCGTTCAAGAATCGGTTGCAAGTGAAGTGATTCAAAAATTGAAAGACCGCTTGGATACGTTGTATGTGGGTGATCCATTAGACAAAAACACGGATATCGGTGCAATCAACTCGAAAGAACAATACGATGTCGTAAAAAAATACATTAAGATTGGAAAAGACGAAGGTGCTGAAATGTATGAGAGTAAATGTTCACTTCCTAAAAACGGTTATTTCGTTCGTCCAACTTTATTTACGGATGTGGCTCAATCGTCACGAATTGCTCAAGAGGAAATTTTTGGTCCTGTTTTAACGATTCAGACGTTCCGATCTATCGATGAAGTGATTCAAAAAGCGAACAACACACCATTTGGATTAGCAGCAGGAGTTTGGACAGACAAAGGTTCGCGTATTTTCAACATGACAACAAAATTGAAAGCTGGAGTTATTTGGGCAAATACTTACAACAAATTCGATCCAACATCACCATTCGGTGGTTACAAAGAATCTGGATTTGGTCGCGAAGGAGGACTACATGGACTTTCAGCTTACTTAAAATAATTATCAATTGAAAATGGGAAATTGAAAAAAAGCACTTGGTAAAATGGTAAATTAATTGAAAAATGATTAAATTCATGTCAATTAATAATCAAAAATGAATAAAGACATAAGCAAAAGAACTTTTGATTTCGCTTTAAGCATAATCAAACTTTCAAATAGAATGATTCAAGAAGATAAAGAGTTTATAATTACAAAACAATTAATAAGATCGGGAACATCTGTAGGAGCAAATGTAAGAGAAGCTCAAAACGCAAGTAGTAGAAAGGATTTTATTTATAAAATGGCAATAGCTCAAAGAGAATGTGATGAAACATTGTATTGGCTAGAATTAAAAAAAGAATTAGAACATAAATATTTAAAAAAGATTGAAGAATTACATGATGAAGGTAGACAATTACTTAAAATAATTTCCACCATTATTATAAGGGTAAAAGAAAATAATAACTCTTTGAGTTAAACCCTTTTTCAATTTTCAATTGATAATTTACAATTAATAATTATGAGCAGATTGGAAGTATTAAAAACATATAAGATATTCATCGGAGGAGCATTCCCCCGTACTGAATCAGCACGTTATTATTCTCCCGTAAACAAAAAAGGAGAACCATTGGCAAATGTGTGTCTTTCTTCTAGAAAAGATTTCAGAAATGCAGTTGTTGCGGCAAGAAAAGCGCAAGGATCTTGGTCGGAAAGAGCGGCGTTTAATCGCGGACAGATTTTATACCGAATTGCTGAAATGTTAGAAGGAAGAAAACAACAATTCGTTGAAGAGTTGATTTTACAAGGATCGACGAAAGTAGCTGCTGAAAAAGAAGTTGATTTATCAATCGATCGTTGTGTGTATTACGCTGGATGGTGCGACAAATACAACCAAGTTTTCAGCGCGGTGAATCCAGTTGCTTCTTCGCATTTCAATTTCTCGACAAACGAACCAATGGGTGTAGTTGCGATAATTGCTCCTCAAAAAAATGCTTTGATTGGCTTGGTTTCAGCAATTTTACCTGTAATTACTGGCGGAAATACATGTGTAGTTTTGGCTTCTGAAAATTTACCACTTTCTGCTGTGACTTTTGCTGAAGTGTTGGCTACATCTGATGTTCCTGGTGGTGTTGTAAATATTTTGACTGGTTCTGAAAAAGAATTGATTGATCAATTTCACACACACATGGATGTAAACGCGGTCTTATACGCTGGCGGAAACAAAGAAAATGCGTTGAAATTGGAAGCTGGGGCAGATGTGAACGTGAAACGCATTCGAATCTATGAAAGTGATTTTTCGCAAGAATCGGATGAGAATCCCTATTATATTACAGATTTCCAAGAATTAAAAACAACTTGGCATCCGATTGAAAATGTGGGTGGAGCGACTAGTACTTATTAATCTCTATATAAAAATGGTGATTGTGATATGTATTTTCTGTTTTCATTTTAATTCAAGCATTTTAATAATGATATGAGAAAGATGAAAAATTTATTATTTATTCTTACAGTCTTTATTTATTCGTGTACTCCAATTAAGAAAGAAAAAACGAATCACAAAATCGTTAAAAATGGTGATGAAACATTTCATTATTTCTTCGAGAACAAAAAGTTAATAAGGGTTAAAAGATATAAAAATGGATTTATAAAAAATGAAATAATTTATAATAATTCTATATGCTTGTCGGGAACTTTACCACAAAAACATTAGAACGTAAATAAATTACGTAGTTCAGGTCGTAAATTCGCCTCAAAATATAGAAAATATGAGGTTGCTAGAGTTTTATAATTCATTTCCAACAGAAGAATCTTGTA
>JBKDZA010000068.1:0-6992 GCA_046308455.1 Fluviicola sp. | reverse complement strand
GACATGGTGAAAGCAAAAATCTACGCAACCGATCGCGGTGCAACCCTTATAGGCCCTAACTGCCCAGGTATCATTACCGCAGGCGAAGCGAAAGTGGGTATCATGCCTGGTTTCGTTTTCAAAAAAGGAAATGTAGGTATCGTTTCTAAATCAGGAACTCTTACCTACGAAGCTGCTGACCAAGTTGCGAAAGCTGGCTTAGGTGTAACTACAGCTATCGGAATTGGTGGCGACCCAATCATTGGAACTACCACGTTAGAAGCCGTTCAATTATTAATGAACGACCCTGAAACGCACGGTATCATTATGATTGGTGAAATCGGTGGTGAATTAGAGCCTAAGGCTGCTATGTGGATAAAAGAACACGGCACTAAGCCTGTGGTAGGATTCATCGCTGGTGAGACTGCTCCAAAAGGAAGAACAATGGGTCACGCTGGTGCAATCGTTGGTGGTGATGATGACACTGCTGAAGCAAAAAAACGTATCATGCGCGAATGTGGAATCCACGTAGTTGATTCTCCTGCTCATATTGGTTCAAAAATGGCTGAAGTAATGGGCGTTACTGCTTAATACAAAATTCATATACATTTAAAATCCCGATTCAGTTTATTCTGGTCGGGATTTTTTTTATTTAAAATCAATAAACTACCTTTCAAATGAATTTTTAAATCTATGGATTTGTAATCAATTCACTACTTTAAATTATTAAATATCTAATAAAATGAATCAAGCATATTTCTCTGATCAAACATTTGACAGAACTGAAAACTTAACTAAAAGTGAATACGAAAATTGTGTGTTTAATTCCTGTAGTTTTGAAGATAATTCGCTTACTGGATTCAAATTCATCGATTGTACGTTCACTAGTTGTAATTTGAGTTTAAGTAAATTAAATCAAACTGTTTTTCAAAATGTTCAATTCAAAGATTGCAAAATGCTTGGACTTCGATTTGACACGTGTAGTGATTTTGGACTTTCTTTTTCTTTTGAAAATTGTCAACTGAACCATTCTTCATTTTATAAATTAAATCTAAAAAATACTCATTTTACAGATTCTCAATTACAAGAAATAGATTTTTCAGAAGCAGACTTGAGTAATTCTGTTTTCAAAAATTGCAATTTACTTCTTTCAGTTTTTGATCGAACAACACTTGATAAAGCTGATTTCAGAACAGCAGTCAATTATTCCATTGACCCTGAAAAAAACAGAATAAAAAAAGCTAAATTCTCATTACAAGGTGTTGCTGGATTATTGAATAAATATGATATTATCATAGAAAAATAAAAGATGTTAAAAAAAAAACTACGCTCTACGTTATTTTATAAATGTGGTAAACCACATAAAAACGACGGTATTTACCACATTGTTTCTTAAACTAATTGTGTGTAGGTTTGTCTATCTTTTGAAATTAACAACTTTGTTAATCGAAATCGTGCTACATTTTAATATTACTAATTGATCATTTTACTTAAACGAATATGTCAGGAATAGATTTTTCACAACCACTTTTAGGAGCTGGAGCAAGTGCTAAAACAGATTTTGCAGCAGCTCAAGCAAGAACAGGATTGAATTTAATTGGAGATCTTCAATTTAAAAGAGGAATTAAAGCTAATATTGGTGTAGAAGCGTTTGCTGATGCCTCTGCAGAATTTTCAAAATTTATACATGCTAAAATTTCTGGGACTGCATTTGCTAGAGCTCAAGCTGGAACTCAACTTCAACTTCCTTTAAATCTTTTTGATGAGTTCGGTTTTTCTGTAAAAGCTGAAGCGATTGCTGAAGCAGCAGCAGGCTTGGAAGTAGCACTTGGATTATCTATTGGTGATTTTGTTTTACTTGCACAACGTGATTCAAATTTGATCGGACTTCCACTTGAAATTCTTTTACTTTTTCTTGAAGAAGTTTCAATTGGTGGAGCATTTGAGGTAAATGTATCTGCTTCTGCTAAAGCTCATGCTTCAATTTCTATTTCTGGGTCTATTGTTGAAAAAGCTGGTGAAAAAGCTGGATTCTATTATACAATCGATGCAGGTGTTGGTTTAGCTGCTGGAGTTGGTATGGGGCTAAAAGCCGGACTTGAATTCAAAGATTTTAGACGTTTCTATGGTCGAGCTGTTGACAAAACAGTAGACTCAACTATTCAAGAAATCATAAAACTACTTCCGAAAGATTTAAAACTATTAATCGATCAATCTCCTTTAAATCCATTATTAGAAGCATTCTCCCCTATTGCCAAAATTTCTATGCGTATTGCATACGATATTGGTTTAAAAATCGCTGAAAACAATCCTGGTCATACAAAAAATGATGCTACTGTACTTTGTGATGAAGCAATTAAAACTTTCCTTGAAGAATCTCAACGATTTATTTTTGGTAAAATGCTCGAAAGTGGAATCGATTCTTTAAGAAAATTGATTCAAAATGAAATAACACAGCTTCCAAATGGTAGTTGGGATTCTGCACTTCAAGAAAGAACTGAATTGGCAAATCAACTTCTTGCAATACCCGCTGAACCTTTTCAGAATTCTTCAGAGAATTTAGACTATTGGAATAAACTGATTGATGATTCAATTGCTCTTTTATCTGTAATTGGTAGTACTGATCCAGAATTGATTAAAGCTATTAGTCTAATATACAGTACTTCTGAATTGTTAATGGAAGCAATTCGATCTAAAATCAACACTGCATCTTCTTATGCAACTGCGATTGGAGTTGGAACTGTAAGCTCTGGTAGTCAATCGTTCATAGGTCAAATAAATGTACAACCACATCCTAAAATCACAACTGAAATTCGTAAAGTAATTGGTGGAAATGGCCTTTTAACTTATGCTGACTTGATTCAGTTCTTAATAGACGATATTATAGTCGACAATGTGTTAACAGCTTTTCCAGAGTTAAATCAATTCATTTCGATTTTTAGTTCCGATTTAGCAAAAGGAGAAAATGAATTAATCAAGTTGTTTTTACAAAATGCACGTTCATTTGATCCTTCAAATCCAAATTCAACATCAATAGATTCTAAAGCGTTATTAACTAAACTGGTTGGTTCAATAGATAATTTTTTAACGAATAAATTTAAAGCTGAAATACTGCCTCAGATTTTAAATCATATTTCTGATCCTACTCTTAAATTATACTTGGAAGAAGTATTATTTGATGCGGTGATTTATTTAAAAGATGTTGGATTGAACACTATTCTAAATTGGGAAAATGAATCAATCGATAATGATGATTTTACAGAAGCTCTAGCAGGTGTGCTTTTACTTTTACTTGGTAGAACAGTTATTGTCGTTGGAGACACTTTTTTGACAGCTGCACAAGAAAAAATTCATGACTCATGTAATGACTTAGCAAGTCAAATTCGTGCTTTATCAAAAAACCAATCAGGAACTAATCGTGAAATTGAAGCTTTTATTTCACATTTGGATCCTGAATTAATTGAATTAGCCGCAGATAGTTTAGAAATAGGCGGAAAAGTTTTAGGTCCTTTATCTGATGTAACTCGAAGAAAAGTACGTTCACTTCTCTATCAGATTTTTGAACCAATTCCACCTGGAAATAACGCAGATTTTTTAACACGTTTAGGAGATGATTTCTTTATTCCAAATCTAAATCAATTACAACAAGTTACAGATGAATTAGCGAAAATTTCAAAAGATCGCTTTGTTTTATTTGTAAAAGAATTTATACTTCAAATAGGTGAATACATTTTTGAAAAACTTGAAGAATTAATAGTAGCTATTATTGATTTTGTCCTTAATTGGGAAAAAAATCTGGCAGAAAGTTTAATTGAACTCGCGGATTTTCTGAGAAATTTAAAACAAGCAAATAGAGCTTTAAATCAAGAGATTATTCACTTAATGTCCAGAGCAACCGAATCACTACATTCACTTTTTAACACTCTTGGAAGTTCGTTATTGAAAAATCGAATTAAAAAAGATTTAAAAGCAAATTTTGTAGATAAAGCATTAGTTGAACTGGAAAATAATATCATCTTTAAAAACCTTCCACCTAACTTTAAATCTGAAATTAGAAAACTGGCAAATGGTGCAGTTGATTTAGTCATCGACAATCCAATTACGAATCCAATCTTTAATGCAATTGCCTTACTTGCAAATCAATTGGATAATTTATTGCCTGACATCAAAGAACTAGATCCAGACGACAACCTACCAGAACAAATTATGTTGTTAATTCTGGATAAAATAGAAGAAAACATAAAGAATCATTTTGGAGGTTCGAATCCTCACATTTCACCAGAAATCAATTTCCGTTTTTGGGTTCCAGATTTCAGTGGAGGACATTTTGAAAATATAAAAATTTCATTGGGAAGAATTGATTTTGAAATTGATCCATTTATAGAACTTATTCGTAACAGCATTCTAAGTTTAAATTTTTATCATACAAAATTGAATGAAGCATGTTTTAAATTAGGTAAAGTACTGGCTAAAGAATTAGAATTCATAGCTCAACAATTATTACACGATGAGAAAAATGCCGAAAAAGAAAGAATTGAAAAAATAAATAGCGAACATTCAAACGAACCTAAAGAAATTGCGATTTTATCACCAGCAACTCTTTCACATTATTCAAAATCGATTGATGTGAAAATACATTTAGGAGGTGTTTCTATGTCGTATCTCGGCATTGGAAAGGATGAAGAACCACGCGTTTTAATCTTTGTAAATGGTGAACTAATTCCACCAAAATCTTTGATTGCTGAGGAATTAGATTCAATTGATGATACTAACCATTTAAAAGACTTTGATTTTAAAAATCTAATAACAATTAATTCGAAATCAGGAAAAATCAGTAATTCTTTCAATAAAACAACTGGAATAATTCAAACATCGAAATCAAAAATTTTAACTGATACTAGTTCCCATTATCCAACTCAAAAATCCAAATTAAAAACTGGGAATCAATTTGCTTTTTCAACGTCTAAATTAAACGCTGTTAACACTTCTAACACAAGTTCTATTTCAACTACGAAAAACTCACCTATTGATTTAAACTTGAATCGTTCAACGAAAATTAAATCAAGTAAGGGAATTGATCAATTGATTCATGAATATACTTTAACGAATGTATTCTCAGGTAAAAAAATAAGCTCATCAAAAATTGATTCTTTTTTAACAAACAGAATTCCAGGAATTTTCATTCAAATGAATCTTTCCTTAAATGAACCATATATTGTTGATGGAATAAATGTCATTTCAGTTGTTGTGATTGAAAGAGGTGGAATTCGTCACCAACAAAAAGTCAGTTTTACAGTCACAAAAAATTCCACATTCATTCAACCAATTCCAGGAGTTATTTTAAAACCTGGTATAAACAATGGATTTATTGAAAAAGGAACGATTACTTTGAATTCAATTATTGACCATTCGAAAAAGAAAGGAGTTAAATCGGATTTACAAGACTATCTGAATACACTTTCGAAAGAAAAGATTAAAGTTGAAAAAGCAGAAGAAAAGTTAGTCGTTTCAAATCATCAATTGATTAAAAATGAAACGTTAATTCTTATACAAAAAGATCAAAATGGAAAAGAAAGCGTCCTTGGAAAAGCAATCGAAATCTCATACCGATCAGCAAATGAACGCAAGGCAAAATTAGCTGCTTTAAAACTTGACAATAAAACATTAGCTACTAAAAATCAACGTCTAAAAACTGAAAAAAGTATTTTCATAAAACCTCTACAAGCTAAAGGATCTGATCAAAAAGAAATTGAAGGTCTAATTCAGACTTCCAAATTCATTGAAAAAGAAGTGATTGAAGTAGTTGATTTAACTGGAAAGATAATTAAGACAGTTTCTGTAGAATATACTTCCAAAGAAGAGCGAAAATCTATTTTAGAAAAATTAAAAATCGATATCAAAAGAAGTAAGTCAAAATCTCTTGAAACGATAGAACAAATCACGATTACTGATTCAAAAGGTAAAGTCTTACACACAAATTCCAAATCCAATGCTTTAACTGACAGTGATTCAATTGACTTAGATACTTATAAACCAAATCAACTTTTTGAAACAAAATTCAAAGAGAATGTGAAAAAAACAGCGGCAATACAATTACGTTTCAATGATTTCAATTCTAAAAAAACATTAAACTCACAAACAAGTGCAAATAAGCCTATTATTTCGAGTACAAAGCCTTCTGAAATTGCAAAGCAATTAGTTAATGCTAAAAAATATTTACTCAATCAATCGAAGTTAAACTTAATAAAGAAATAAGATGTTGTCAACTGTAGTATTACAATTAGCAAGCGAATTACTTGCTTCAGATGCGAAATTCTTGCTAAAAAATATTGATTCAATTCTTGGAATTGGGAATGATGATTTAGCCCCTTTTACAGTTCAAGAAAAAGCTGATTTTTATAGACGTCTTGCAAATTTTACTTTAAAAAAAGATCCCGAATCATTAGCAGGCATTTTATTATTGCATTGGTTAGATGGAAAAGGACAACTAAAAATAATAGATTCAAAGAGAATTGAAAATTTAGAGACTGTAAAAAACTATTTTTTAAATGAAGTAATACCTGTTTTTTTATCTCAAAAGAAGGCTTTCATTAATAAAAAAAGAGAAACCATTAAAGGGATTAAACCCCGATTGTCAGGTGATCCAAATTTCCCTCAATGGGACGGAATTTCACATGTATCAATGGAATATGAAGGAGAAGCATTTGATGTGGTAACTTTAGATGATTTTTCAAATCTTCAAGAAAAAATAGCAAATAATGAAACTTTGTCGAAATTAGAATTAGATCAAATTGATGTTTTTTCTTCATTACATTCTTCTGGTCTAAAATCAACTATTACTGTTTCAATTAATAAAATAAATTTAACAACCTTTGATGTAACTATATTGGATTTGAAATCAAAAATAAAAGACAATTATAATTGGTTAAATGAAAAAAATCCTTTAGCACCAAAAAAACTCACTTTATTTAATCCTGACTTTGAAAATCCTGAAAAAGTAATTAACCCAGTAC
>JBKDZA010000067.1:0-26505 GCA_046308455.1 Fluviicola sp. | reverse complement strand
ATTTACAATCCTCTTCACTTTGAAACTCTCTACGAAACGCATAAACACTCATTCCTTTAAACATAATCTTGAATTTTCATCAAAATTACCTTCGCAACTACGTAAACTTTTTACGCTTTGGGAACTAAATGGGAAATTCAAACTTTAAATTATATTATCAAGTTTTTTTAGATGTTAATAAGTAAGTGATTCACCTGAAATTTCGAGGAATTATCTATTACTAAAAGATTTGAGTATATTTGAATATACGCTATAAAGTTGTGCCAATGTCTCCATTTTGGATGTATAGGCGGAATAAAGTAGCGTATATATATAAGTTATGGGTAATTATAAAACCAACTAACATGAATACATTTAAGGAGTTTAAATTCGAAAGAAGAAAAGGAATTGTTTGGGTTTGTGATGTAATAAAATCATCAAGTTATTTAAACTCAAATGATACTGTCGAAGACATTGAAGAATACTTACCACGACTTTATTGGACAGCAAATAATCTTGTAAATTCATTTGGAGGAATTTTTATTAAATGGACAGGAGATGGATTTTTAGCTTGGTTTGACGTTGATTTAGATAGGAATAAAAAGAAAATCGCTGAAAAAGTTTTTAAGGCTGCATGGCATTTAACTTTTTTAAATAATGTGACTCAATTAGGAGTAAAACCTCAAACTAAGTTTGGCATAAGACACGGAATTACTTACGAGAAAGATGGATTGTTATTTGAAATCCAGGAACATGGAGATAATCACTCTCTTGACCTTATCGGAAGAGCTGTTGTATTAGCCTTTAGACTATCTGGAATTCAAGCAAAATTTCCAAGTATAGTAACTGAAAAAGAAATTGTTTCAGAGAATTCAAACTATTGTAAATTCGACAATTGGAATCCAAATGAAAACGATATTTTAAAATTCTTTAAAGGTGAATCATTAGGTATAGAGGAAATAATGATTTCATCTGAAAAAGCAACCGAAAATCACTTAGAAAATAAAGAAAATTTAAAAGAGAAATTAGACAAACTAATTGACGAAGTAGATAATAATATTTCAACAGACAAAGAGATTGAAGAATCCATTTTTAAATTTTTGGAGCTAATGAAAAACGGACCTGAGTGGTGTAACGATGTAGTAAATCTGGAATTAGAATTCAATAGAAAAATGTTAGAAGCGTTAAAGGAAACAAAAACATATTTAAAGAAATTATAACTACCAATAACAGCACATTGGTAATATGCTGGGTTTCGTCTCCGTTTGACAGTTTTGTGGTAGCCAGAAGTTCAGTTCTCCGAACTACCTTTTGTGCTGAAAAGTCCGCCTATAGCCAATCTGCAAAACGTTATCTAACTAAAAAACAAATGCCAAAAGATTGCATATACATATCAGCAAAAATTAGACTGAAAACTACAGCCGAAGGTGGAAGACACAATGGGATAATTACTGGTTACAGGCCCAATCATGTTTTTGAATATAGTAAGAATGGAAAGATACATGCATTTATTGGTGAAATTCAATTTGAAGAAGGAAAAACTATTCAATTAGGAGTTGAAGAGTCTGTTCGTATATGCTTTATGAAAATTGATCAAGTAAAAGAGTACTTAACTGTTGGACGACATTGGTTTTTACATGAAGGTAAAAGACTTATTGGTGAAGGTACAATCATAAGTATTGAATAATATAATTATTACTTTCAACCGCATTTATGCTGAATACAACAAACTACCTGTATTTGAAAGAAGAGATTACGAGGGAAACAAAAATGTCGAATTAGAGCCTACTTAAACTCCGACTTACGAAACAACTTCTCCATTTCCATTCCAAACTCGTCGTTCGTGAAGCTCATGATGAAGCTCGTGAAATAACCATTGATCAAACCGTTGTATAACAATTGACTAGATGTTTGTTTTCCGTTTTTGTCGTATAATTTGATTGCGTAGCGTTGTAATTTTTGTCCTGAGATGGTAACTTCTGTACCCAATGAATCAATTCCTGTGCGTTGGTTCAAATAGTTGTCGTAAATCATAACGTGGATGTCTTTTACGCGTTTCTCGAAATCAGCTTCGGTTCCTTCATATTTTTCCATTGTCGACTGGAAACTGTTTTCCATGTTGTATTGAAATGCCAAAAGGCGCTTTAAACTTGATGTGTTTTTTGATGTTTCTGAAAGATCTTTACTTCTCTCATCAGCTGAAATCAACGATTCTTTTGTTGTGATGATAATTTGCTTCGGGAAATTCATCGACCAACCCAATTCCTCACACGAGTAGTTTGTTCCATCAAACTTTCCTGCGTCCACTTCTTTTGAGTAATCTTCTACAACTGTAGAATTATTACAAGATTGTAATAGAAAAAATGCCGATGCTAAATAAATTAGTGTTTTCATATTATTAGTTGTTTAATAAATTGTAAGTGAAAGGACTTTGCTTTCAGCTTTATTGTTAAAAATGTAGTTGCAATGTACGTAATATAAACCTGATTTGAAAGTCGTTTCAATCAGTGAATAGTCATAATCAGTCAAAAGTTCACTGTAAACAAGCCTTCCAGATAAATCATAAATTTCAATAGTTTGCTCTTCGGATTCAATTGGAAATGAGATCGTAACACTTTGTCCCTCAGAAATTACCGATGGAAACATTTCCGGGTTTTCAATAAATGGATATTGTTGCTTGAAAAGTTCTTTGTTAAATCCAAAAACAAACAAACCATTTTGTCGATCGGAAGCCAAAATTCTACCTGAAGGTAAATCCGACCAAACTCCCCAATTTCCATTCATTTGAAAGGGATTTTCTTGAGGATAAGTATCATAAAAAGCTACTTTTTGTGGAACTTCATAACGTAAATCATAAATAAAGAAACCTTCATTGTAATAAGCGACATAAGCAAACTCATTGTCACACATCATGTTATGTGGAATCGAACCGTTTTCCCAGTTTTCTCCAAAAAGGCGATCAATTTGAACTAAATTACCATTCACATTACATTTCTTAACGCGTTTTCCATTCGTTTCATCAGCAAATAGGTACGTTTTTCCATCTGGTGTCAACCAACCTTGGTGATTGTAGCCTTGATCTTGATAAATTGAAATCGATTCGGTGTAGAGTGGAGGAAGAACCGAAAAATCATACACGCGCAATCCATCGTACCCGCAATTCAAATAAGCTTTATTATTCGTGACATAACAATCATGTACCTCAGGAATATCATCTGGTCCCGACCAAATTTCAACTAAATTCAACGGGTCTGCTAATGAAAACACTTTCATCGGTGAAGCAATCGTTTGTGTGTTGACAGTAGATCGATGGGTACACGAATACAAACGTGCATTCAACGTATCAATGAATAAGGTGTGTACACGACCAAAATTCACGGTATCTTCTTTTATTACATAAACAGAATCGGGTAAATATTGAAAATCAATGATTTGAAGACTCGCAACTCCTTCGTCACTCACTGCATACAAGTAATTTTGATAATGCATGTAATCGCGGTGATGAACAGATTGATCCGAAAAACGTCCTTTTATAAATCCCTTCGGCATGAGTTGATTGTCAGTAGTTAATTGAAAAATATGTGTTCCTTCTGTTGAACCAATTACTGCGTATTCTTCGTTTTTATAGTTGAATCCATAACAATCACTAAATCGCGCCAAAGATGAATTGCAAATAATACTGTCTTCGTACCAATGTGCTAATAAATCAATGTTTTGACTTGTTTGTCCGAAGACTGAAGTCAATAAAAAAAGATTTATTATTAGAACTGTAAAACGCATATTCAAAGATATACTTTATAAACGTTAGAATTTAAATATTCGTTTGTTATAGAAAGAAAATCAAGGCAATCACAAAAATCAGAATTATGATTAAATATTGCCAAACATCTACAAAATAGGGGTAAAGTTGTTTAAAGATTTCTTTGATTTTGTTCATGTCTATTTGTCTTTAATTACTTTCTTTTGAATATCTGGGTTTTTACGTAAAAAATAACGTAAGATTGTTCTACTATCTTTGTCCTCAGGTCGTAAATCAATAAATGCTTTCCAGCGTTTTGCACTTTCTTTAAGTGCATAAAAAGGAACGTATCCAAAACCTTTGTAGGATCCGTTTTCAATCCAAATAATTGATTTCTCACCTTTACTTCGGCCGGGTTCAACGATGAAAAACTCTTGATTGTCAAAGGTTAAACTTTCTACAAAATTCAATACGCGTTCATTATAGGAAGAAACAGATTCCAGTCCAACACATGCACCGTGACATTTTTTGATTTGGTAGCCAAAACACGAAGCACTCGTTTTTTCAAGTCCAGTTAGCTTTTGACACAATTGAAATTTTTCTACAATCGAATGTAAGTAAGATGAAGCTTCCGCATGACTACTAAAAGTTGTTAGAGGCATTTCATTCGTTTTTGAAAGTCGTTCCGTGTACAATTGCAAATATCCGTTTTCAGCTTCGTAATAAAACAGTCCATAACTGTAATTCGTTTTACGCAAAGCACGATTGTACAAAGGTTTGTGTCGTTTAATCAATTCAGACTCATACAATAACGCAACCAATTCAGATCCAGTCAATTCGAATTCAATTCGTGCGATTTCTGTACGCATTTTTTCTGCTCGAATCGTTTTATTGTTTCGTAAATGTTGTTCAACACGACTTTTGATGCTTTTACTTTTTCCGATGTAAATCAATTGATTCATTTCATCATAGAACTTGTATACTCCAGTTTTTGCTGGGATTTCGTCTAAGACTTCCGTATCAAGGTTCGGATGAAGGATTTTTGGATTTATTTCTTGTTGAATAAATGTTTTTAGTCCGTTTGAATCTGTTTGATAGAGTAAAGTGAACAAATGTGCGGTTGCTTCTGCATCTCCTCCAGCTCTATGTCGACCAGTTAGGGTAATTCCAAGACTTCGTGTTAATTTTCCTAATGAATACGATTCATGACCTGGAATGACGTATCTCGAAGCGCGAACAGTACACAAATGAGGTAAACGGTAATCAAAACCTAAGCTTTTATATTCTTTTCGAACGATGCTATAATCAAAACCCACATTGTGTGCAACAAAAACACAATCTTTCGTGAATTCAACAATTTGCTTGGCGATTTCGTAGAATTTCGGAGCATCTTTCACCATGTGATCACTGATACCAGTGAGTTTTGTGATGAATTCAGGAATTTGCATTTCAGGATTTACGAGACTCTCGAAAGAATCAACAATTTCGTGACCGTTATGTTTGAAAATCGCAATCTCAGTGATTTTCGAAGCCTTAACAGCGCCTCCAGTTGTTTCGATATCTACAATTGCGAAAAGCATTTTACGAAATTAATCATTAATTTTTCCTAATTTTGCACAAATCTTTAAGATAATTAAAAAATGGCAAGTAAAAGAGTAATCAAAAAGCAGTTAAATGCGTTAATCGTTGATGTAATTGACGAATGTTTCAGCATCCAATTATACAATGAGGCTAAAACTGAAGTAACTGATAAATTGATTGAAGAAGTATTGGTTTTTGGTGATAACACATTATCTCAAATTCACCAAGCAAAGTCGAAAAAAGACTATCCAGCAATTAAAACTTCAATGGAAGAAAAAACAGATTACTTTATTGGAGAATTAAACGGCTTACAATAAAATTAGCAATTGAAAATGGAAAATTGAAAAACTGAATTGTTTCATTTTCTAACGAATTGAGTCCTTTGGTTTTACTGAAGGACTTTTTTATTTCATTAAGATTTAAGTAAATGGATTTTATCTTTGAAATAAACAATTCAAAATCTTTCGATAAAACCAAATCGGCCCTTAGAAAAAAGGTTTAGAAAAACAAATGAAGTGAAGCGTGGACAAAACTGCTGTTTGACGACACTTTGTCCCAGACATTCGACTTGTAAAGGCGAAATCGTCTGGGGTAACAAAGTTAGGAGTTTCGGTTTTGGCAGTGGAACGAAATGTAGATTTTCAAAACTTTTTTATACAGGCCTAGCCTTTTTGCTTACTTTTTTGGCAATGAAAAAAGTAAGATATCATTTCCATTCAAACGTCTCGATCATGTGCTCCAAGTCTTTCTGAATGTAATTCAAAACAGGACGTAAAGAATCGTAGTTTGGTCTACAGTTCATTAACAATTCACCACGAACAAAGCGTGTTGATGAATCTGTGATATAGAATTGAAAATTAGTTGCAACGTTTCCTTGTAACTCAAAAAAGGTACAATACACTTTCTTTTTTGGGAAAATAAATGTTTTATCTAAAATCTTACTTGCTTTCACTTGATGTTCATCCACTTTGTCATTCGATAAATTGATATAACGAATCAACGAATCGCGATTGGGTGTTGGATAATAATTCAAATACAATAAACCATCTAATTTCCCTAATGAAATCTCTTGATGATCTGTTCTTTCACCACGAACACTTACTTCTTTTACACTAAATAAATCGGAAAGTTCGTAAGAATACTTAGAAGAATTTGTAATCTTTTTATAGGAATGATCAGGTAAATCCGTTCGAAAATAAGTCGAAGGTTTTGGATTTTCTTTATCGTCACCACATGAAGCGATTATCCCACATAGAGATAAAAGAAGAATAATTGAATACTTCATTTCTTAAAAAGGTAAATCGTCACTTGGGTTCACGTCGTCCAAACCAGGAGGAATTTCTTGAGAAATACCAGACATCGGAGCTTGAGGTTTTTGTTGACCGGTTGAAGGATATGGATTCGTTGCGTTATTATTGTCTCTTTTCGGAGAAAGCATCGTCATTTCCTCTGTGATAATTTCAGTAGTATAACGAGGATTTCCGTTTAAATCGTTCCAAGAACGTGTTCTCAATTTCCCTTCGATGTAAACTTTGTCGCCTTTATGGATATACTTTTCAGCGATTTCAGCTAAACCTCGATACATAACAACATTGTGCCAATCTGTATTTTCTTTACGTTCGTTTGTAGTTTTATCAATGTAAGATTCTGAAGTAGCCAATGAAAAACTTGCAATAACAATTCCATTTTCAAGACGTCTTACTTCAGGGTCACGCCCCACATTTCCAATTAAGATCACTTTGTTTACACTTCCTGCCATTTGATTGAATTTTTAATCGTTAATTTTGATTTTGTTTAGTATGTTGTCAACAAATATAAAAAAAAATCGTCAAAAAGTAAAGTAGACTAATTTTGTTCGAAAAATTTATCAATTAGTCGAGAAATTGCGATTTCTTCCAGTTCATTTCTTTTTTTTGTTGGGTAATTTGAAATGAAATCTGCGTTGAATTTAGTTTTGTAAAACTGTGCGTGAATGCGCTGATGACTTAATATGTGTTTTGTCGAAAAGCATAATTCAAAAGTGTCAAGTAATTGATCTGTTGGTTTATCTTTCGATTCCGTTTCAATCAATGGGAATTCATATAAATTTTCCCATACATCATTTGGTCCACGCTTGTTGAAGCAAATTTCATCGTTGTGTTCAATGTATAAATAATGAAAATAGCGATCACGTACTTTAGTCTTTTTCGATTTTACTGGGTAATTAGAGAAAGTTTGTGTTTTTCCAGCTACACATGAATTAAAATGCACACAATTCATACAGTCTGGTTGGTTTGGAGTACAATATTGACCACCAAATTCCATAATTGCTTGATTGAATTCAGCAGGATTTTGAGTTGGAATTAGTTCATTTGCCAATTGAAAAAACTCTTTTTTTCCTTCTGTAGAATCGATAGGAGTGGAGATGCCAAAATAACGACTTAGAATTCGATATACGTTTCCATCAACAACAGCATGGGGTAAATCAAAAGCAAAAGATGCGATTGCAGCGGCTGTGTATGGCCCAATTCCTTTTAATTTTTCAATTTCATTTAATGTTGAAGGAAAAATTCCATTGTATTGATGATAAACAATTTTTGCTGTTGCATGGAGATTTCGTGCACGTGAATAATAGCCCAATCCTTGCCAAAGTTTTAAGACTTCATCTTCATTAGCAAGCGCAAGATTTTCTATTGTTGGATATTTTTCAATGAATTTCAGATAGTAAGAAAGACCTTGTTCAACTCTAGTTTGTTGTAAAATCACTTCAGATAACCAGATGAAATAGGGGTTTTTTGTCTCCCTCCACGGTAATTCTCGTTTATTTCGTCTGTACCATTTAATCGTTTGTAGAACAAAATCAGTCATTTGTGGGTTTTTTTAATTTTTTTTTCACGAAAGCAAAAATAATCGATTTTGACTAATTACCTTTGCACCCTCGAAATCATAGAGTTATTAATATTAGGAAATTAAATTAAAATCAAAATAAGATGACAAAGGCAGATATCGTTGCGGAAATTGCAGAGGGTACAGGATTAGAAAGAAACGAAGCGCAAAAAGCGGTTGAAGCATTTATGACTTCAATTAAAACATCTTTAACAAAGGGACAAAATGTTTACTTAAGAGGTTTTGGTAGCTTTATCGTGAAAGAGCGTGCTGAGAAAACATGACGTAACATTTCTAAAAACACAACGATAATTATCCCAGCTCACAATATTCCTGCATTTAAGCCAGCGAAAACTTTCGTTGACGAAGTGAAAAACAAGCAAATCGTAAAATAAGATTTTAATTTACGACAAAAAGTTTTCATTTTAAATTAAATGTATATCTTTGCACTCCTGTTTAGCGACAGGAGTGCTTTTTTTAAAAGCTTATTAAGAGAAAAATATTAGAGTATTAACCATAAAATAAAATTGCTATGCCAAGCGGTAAAAAAAGAAAAAGACACAAGATGGCTACGCACAAGCGTAAGAAAAGACTAAGAAAAAACCGTCACAAGAAGAAAAAATAATTCTTCAAAGTTATTTAATGAGAAGGCTTAGTGAATTTCATTTTCACTAAGTTTTTTCTATTTTTAGTCATTTTCTAATTAGACATCCGTGAGTTTAGAACTAGTTGTTGACAGTCGCCCAAATGGCGTCTGGCTAGCTTTATTGCGTGATGGAAAACTCGTTGAGCTACACGAAGAACAAGGTAAAACCGATTTCGCAGTCGGAGATATTTACCTTGGAAAAGTGCGTAAAGTTGTTCCAAGTTTGAATGCTGCGTTTGTTGACGTTGGCTTTGAAAAAGATGCATTTCTACATTATTTAGATTTGGGTCCTCAGTTTCAATCATTGGATAAGTTCACACGAGATACCCTTCACGGAAAGCAAAATGTTTCCGATTTGCAGTATTTTAAATCGGAAAAAGATATCGATAAAGAAGGAAAAATTTCAGAAATTCTTTCTTCTTCTGCTCCTATTTTGGTACAAGTTGCCAAAGAACCTATCTCAAGTAAAGGTCCGCGTTTGTGTGCTGAAATCACATTGGCTGGACGTTACCTCGTTTTAGTGCCTTTCTCAGAAAAAGTATCCATTTCACAAAAGATTAAAAGTCAAGAAGAACGCGATAGATTGCGTATTTTGATGGATAACATCAAACCAAAAAACTTTGGTGTAATCATTCGAACGGTAGCTGAAAATAAAAAAGTGGAAGCTTTAGACCAAGATCTTCGCAATTTGATGGAGAAGTGGAAGTCAATGCACACGAATTTAAAAACAGCTACTCCTCCAAGACGTGTTCTGGGTGAAATCGATAAGACTTCTTCAATTTTAAGAGATTTATTGAATGCTGACTTTACAAATATTCACGTAAGTGATGCTGGACTTTTAGATGAATTGAAAGAATACATTTCAGGAATCGCTCCAGGTAGAGAGAAAATCTTGAAATTGTACGATGGTAAACACGATATTTTTGAAAAGTTTGGTGTAAACAAACAAATCAAAACGATGTTTGGTAAAAAAGTTCCACTTAATTCTGGTGGTTACTTAATTATTGAACATACTGAAGCAATGCATGTTGTGGATGTAAACAGCGGAAATAGAAAAGGTGCTGAAGGTCAAGAATCGAATGCACTTGCAACAAATGTTGAAGCTGCTGAAGAACTTGCTCGTATCTTACAATTACGCGATATGGGTGGAATTATTTGTGTCGATTTTATCGATATGCATGACAAAGAAAACAATAAGATTCTTTTTGAAAAATTAAAAGAATTTATGAAAAGTGATCGTGCAAAACACAATATTCTTCCTCCAAGTAAATTTGGTGTTATTGAAATTACACGTCAACGTGTTCGTCCTGAAACGGATATCAATACAAATGAAACATGTCCAACGTGTAATGGAACAGGAGAAGTACAAGCTTCAATTCTATTTGCTGAAGAGATTGAATCAAACGTGAATTTCCTTTTAGGTGATCGCAAAGAAAGTAAATTGACTTTACTTGTTCATCCATATTTGGAGGCTTACTTCAAAAAAGGATTGATCTCAAAACGAATGAAATGGTTCTTTAAATACAAGAAATGGGTCGATGTTCGTGGAGTTAGCTCCAGTCATTTACTTCAATTTTCATTCTTGGATAAAAATAATAACGAAATTGCTCTCTGATGTCAGGGAGCAATTCTTTTATAGAAGCGAAATTGAAATTGGAAGCCTATTGTGCTTACCAAGATCGCTGTCATTACGAAGTTGAAACAAAACTTAGACAGTTTGATTTATCTGAAGAAAGACGTGCAGATATCATTTTGCATCTTATTGAAAATAAATTTCTCGACGAACAGCGTTTTGCTGAATCTTTTGTTTCAGGAAAATTGAAAATTAAGCATTGGGGACGATTGAAAATCAAACAAGGACTCAAAGCAAAATTCGTTAGTTCACAATTGATTGAAAGAGCATTAAAAACGATTGATTTGGATTTGTATGACGAAATCCTTCAGAAAATTGCACTTCGTAAATGGAATGAATTGAAATCGGAGAAAAATATTTTTACCAAAAAAGGAAAAGTCTTTCGTTTTCTCGCTAGTAGAGGTTTTGAATCTGAGTTGATATATGGAATTTTAAATGATCTTGAAAAGAAGTAATTTTTTCATTTTTGCTTTTTCAATTTTCCCTTTTCAATTTTCCCTTTTCAATTTTAAATTAGTCAACGCATTCCATCAAAAGTAAACAACCTGATTCGTGACTAATTATCACATTCCCATCTGCTGCGACCTCATTGCTATTGCCATTTCGAAGTCCTAATTCCAAAGCTTCATTTTTTAAAGGATACACTAAATTGTGAGTTGTAATATTCAAAGCTAAACCAATTGGAAGTAATGAGATGATTTGTCCTTTTTGAAAATGTTTTTCAAAGTGATTGGGTAAACGATAGATGACTGAATGATCATCAATTAAAAAAATCGGAAAATCAAAACGTTTTAACAGTGAAATATTCGCAAATGTATGGTCCATTCGTTTTCCAGTTACATTTAAAACCCGAATTGAACGTGCACCATTTTCTAAAGCGAAATCTATTCCCTTTTCTAAATCTGTTTTGTTTTGATCAGGTGCATGAATACGTTTAAATTCTTGTTCAGATTCTGTATCTTCAACTAAACTGTCAAAATCACCTAAAAGAAAATCGAAAGAATGTGAATTTGGAAAATGATTGAAAGCTCCATCCAAAAGGATAATTTTATCTGCAGTATTGATTTCAGATTTCAAAAGAGCTTCAGAAACACTGGCACCATTAGCAACGATTAAATAATTCATAGTTTAACTATTATTTTAAAATACCTAAACCAATAAATAATTTTGTAACCTCATTTAACGCATGACTTTTATCGTTGAATAGAAATTGTCCGTTAATTGTTCCTTTCGTTCCATTTAAATTTGCTTTAAACTCAACCTTTTCAGTTTTGGATAAAAATGATTTTGTTGCTTTCACAGCTGGCATCGCTTCAAAAAAAGTTGTGATGAAATAACTAGCTTTTAAATTGAAAAGTTTGGAGAAATTCCCACCTAAATAAATGTAATTACTTTGATTTTGTAGTTCAACAGTTGACGGGTCTAAGCCAATGAATATCGATTGTGGATCAATTTGTTTGATTGAATATTTTACATTATTGAATGTGATTTTACCTGGGTTTACTTTAAAATGATCTGGTAAATTTTGGAGTAATTGTTCAACAGTAATTGAAGAATTAAATTGAAACACTGCATTAATCATTGGAATTGGAGTGAATCCAGCTTTATTGCACATGTCTTCTACAGCTTCTTCCATAATTAAACCATGATAATCCATTGAGATTCCTATGAGTTTAACAGTATTACGTAAATTAAAAAACTGAATAATACTGTCATTAAATTGATTTGGAAGAGCATAAGAATAAATTTTCACTCCTTTTCCAGAAATTGAATACAGGGCTTCGTAATTTGTGTATGAAGTGTTGGAAATGAAATTCCCGTACATTGAAATACTATTTTTAGAATTTCTTATTCCCAATTTTAAATTGGAGATTGATTCAATATTCGATGAACTTCGCATGTTCATTTGTAATAAATCACGTTGTTGTTTTGTCTCAATGAATTCAACAGATCCATCAATTGCTGAATATTTTTCAATTAAAGCTGTTAATTGTGTTTTTGAAAGCGATTTACCTGATTTTTGAGTAAGAATAATTAATGAATTGTCTTTGATCTTACTTATTTGATTACTTTTTAAGTAAGCTGGAATATTCTGTTCACATTTATTAGGTCTTATAGTTTTAAGAATTATTCCATTAAAGATATTTCCATTTTCAGTTTTTTGATAAAAAATGATATCACTTTGATAATCAATATACAGTCCACCGTTTTTACCTTTTGATTTCCATTTACGGTCAATTAGATTACGTAATTGATTTAATAATTGCTCATCTTTTGATTGAAAAACAATTGAATACAGTTCTTCTTTCACAAAAGTAGATGCGTCTATTCGAACTGCCCAATCGTAGTTTTTTGGAATCGGGGCACTTTCAATACTTTTTGACGGAAGTAAAAAATCAGAAATTGTAAAAATGCCTAAACAAATAGTACTTAGAAGAACTATTAAAATACTTAAACCAATTTTTTTTGACTTTTGCATGGTTTAAAGATAATTGTAAATTTTGGGTAGACCTGATTTTTTTGCTCATAAAAGTCAACTTTTTCCTTAAAATACTTTTATTTTTTTTCTTAAACGAGTCTTTCGTTCCAGATTCACCTAAATTTCTGAGCTTTTAAAAGACTTTTAGAAAGAATAAAATTTAATTGAGGTTTTATTTAGAACGTGACTTACTATATTTGTAAAATGGGGAAATTTTTATTTTGGATTTTACGAATATTTGGTTGGGATATTGATCGAACAACACCTACTGACGTTAAGAAAGCTGTCGTTGTAATGGCACCTCATACCTCAAATTGGGATTTTGTAATTGGTTATATTGCCTTTAAACATTATGGTGTAAAATCTAAGTTTTTAATAAAAAAAGATTTGTTCTTTTTCCCTTTAGGCTTTTTTTTAAAACGAATGGGAGGTGTACCTGTTGATAGAAAACAAAAAAACAACATTACTCAATTTGCGGTAGATTATTTCAATAATCACGAATCATGTTTCATGGTTTTCACTCCAGAAGGGACTAGAAGTTATAATCCAAATTGGAAAAAAGGTTTTTATTACATTGCACAAAACGCAAAAGTTCCAATTTATATCGGCTATATCGATTATAAAAACAAAAAAGGAGGATTTCACTCTAAATTTGAACCAACGGGAAATATTGATAAAGATATTTTAGAACTTAAAAAGATTTTCGTGAATTTCAGTGGCAAAGTTCCTGAAAATGGAGTTAGGAAAGAAGAGGTTTTGGGTAAGGACAATGTAAGCAACCCTTAGTACAACAATACCCTCTTTTCTTTAAAAAATTAGATGTGAAAATAATTCTCCCATTCTCATCAATATAGTAATCGTACTTATCTACAACTTTTGGAATACTCTTTTTTTTCTTCAAAATGATCGAAAATGAATGACTTTAATAAAAAAACTAGTTTGTCAATTGAACAAGTTTTAACTGTTCAACAAGTGTTTTCAGAAAATGTTCATTTAATCGTAAAAAGAGATGATTTAATTCATTCTGAAATTTCAGGGAATAAATGGAGGAAATTAAAATACAACATCGAGACAGTCCTTCATCAAAAGAAAAGAGGAATACTAACTTTTGGAGGAGCATTTTCAAATCATTTACTTGCAACAGCTTCTGCATGCAATTTACTTGGACTTGAATCGATTGGAATTGTTAGGGGAGAAGAGTTGAATGATTCTTCTAACTCAAATTTAATTCGCTGTTCTGAACTTGGAATGAAATTGATTTTTGTATCAAGAACTGAATATTCCGAAAGAAATGAAAAGCAAATCCAAGAAGAATGGAAAGAAGCTTATCCCGAATTTTTACTGGTTCCTGAAGGTGGGTCAAATTTTCATGGAATGGTTGGATGTCAAGAAATCATGAACGAGTTATCAATAACTCCGGATCATATTTTTGTTTCTTTTGGTACTGGGACAACTGCAGCTGGAATATTAACTGCGATTTCGAGTAATACAACACTACATATCGTTTCTTCGTTAAAAGGGTATGATGTAAAATCTGCAATCAAAAGTCTCTTGTATACTTTTTTCTTAAATAATGAAATCGTTGAAGACCTCTTAGAAAAAGTAATTGTTCATTCTGAGTTTCATTTTGGTGGTTACGGAAAGTCAACTCCTGAATTACTTCAGTTTAGAGATCAAATGAAGAGTGTATTGAATTTACCTCTCGACAAAGTGTATACCGCAAAGAGTTTTTACGCGATGTGGGAATGGTTAAAAGTCAATGATCCATTATTTGAAAAGAAACAAACTATTGTTTTCATTCATACAGGTGGACTAATCAACGGATAAAAAAAGGCCGACAAAAAATTGCCGACCTTTCTTTTGAATTTTAATCAATCTTATTTAAAAAGAGACTCGTCAACTTTTCCATTTACAATTATTTCTTTTACTGTAACATTAAATGTCATTCCACCAGCACTTTGAATAATTTTATGTGCAAACAAAACACCATTAACGTCTTTGTATTCAGAGAACTGTAAAGTTGATTCTTGAACACCTTCATCAGTTTTAGCGAATTGAATTGTTTTGTATTTCATGAAAGTAACTTTGTCGAAATAATCGATTTGGTCATCTTTCCCGTCAAAACTATTCATAACGTAGTATTCTTTTCCGTCGATTACTTCAATTCCTTTGATTGTACAAACAACACCAGAGTTTGAATAATTCATTTCAGGAATTAAACCTTCACGTTTTTTCTTAGAAGCTAATTCTTCAGCCGTTAATTCTTTTTTACCAGTTTGCATGTTTGTTGAAGCACCTGCAGAACCTGTGTAATATGAACTTTGGAAAACCATTCCTTGTGCTTCAATTTTCATTGCTTCTTTATTTGGTGCAACATAAGCATCAGTCATAGTGATTTTCATTGGAATTGCAGGACTTGACATTTCGTATGTTTTCACAACACTTTTAATTGACTTCAACTTCTTTTTCAATTTTTTAGCATTAGAAGTCATTGTCATTGCAGAAACATAAGAATTAATCAATTTATCTGCAGTAATATCAGCAGGTTTCATGTCCTTAACAGGATCTCCAAATGCATCTAACTTTTCAACTTTTCCATCTGTATCAAAAACTGCAATTTTTGAAAGGACTTCTTCATTACCAACTACGATTATGTTTTTTCCTCCAGTCAAATATTTTTGAGCGACCATTAAGATATCTTCTTTAGTAATAGCGTTCAAACGTTTCAAGTAGTTTTGGTAATAATCTGCAGGTAAATTATTGCGAATGATGTTCAATGCAAAGTTTGCAACAGTACTAGGGTTTTCTAAACGAATAGAGAATTGTCCAGCCATTGAAGCTTTAATCAAATTTAACTCTTCATCAGTTACATAACTTTCTGTGATACGAGTTACTTCGGCTAACAATTGTGTAATTGCTGAGTCTGTAACTTCATTTCTAAAGCTTCCTTCAATGTTGTACCAAGAACCATTTCTAGTTGTTGATGCACTTGCATATGCTCCATATGTGTATGCTTTGTCCTCACGTAAGTTTTGCATGATACGTGATCCAAAAGTAGGTCCGCCTAAAATGTTATTCATCACTTCTAAAGCCAATTGCTCTTTCGCGCCTGGTTTCATGTCGTATGGGAAAGTAATGTCAATGTATGATTGTACTGATCCTGGTTTGTTAACAAAAATCACACGGTTTGAAGTTGCAGCACTTCCCATTCCGTAATCCATTTTGAAAACCTTTTCACCAGCCCATTTTCCGAAATATTTATCAGCCATTTTTTCAGCGTCAGCTCTAGAAATATCACCAACAATTACAAGGTATGCTCCATTTGGAGTAAACGTTTCTTTGTAATTTGCCATAATATCATCACGAGTGATAGCTTTCAATGAAGCATCATTCATTACGTTTCCATTTGGATGCTTACCGAAATTGACTTTTCTCTCACAATTAGCGGCCATTTGCTCAGGAGAAGATTTCGCTGACAATAATTCAGACTCTGCTTGTTTGATGATACGATCTACTTCACTTTGAGGAAATGCTGGATTCATTGTAACATCACTCATCAATTGAAGACCTTTGTCCAAATGTTTTGTTAAACAAGATAAACGAACAGATTCACCGTCAGCACTTAAACTCGCTCCAATGAAATCGATTTCTTTATCTAAAGCATCTTTTGCACGAGTTGTAGTTCCTGACATTAATAATTGTCCCATCAAACCATTTGCACCTGCTTTTTCACCTTCAATTCGTGGAGAACTTCCCATTACTAAATTGAAAGTTACTTTTGGAACTTTATGATTTTCAGAAAGAACAACAGTAATTCCACTAGCTGTTCTAAACGTTTCAGATTCTTTGATTTTTACTTCAGGAGCTGCACCAGCTTTAGGGCGAACACTTCTGTCGATTTGTTGAGCTTGCGCAATCGAAAAGATAGAAAGCGCTGCTATTAATAAACTATTTTTCATCGTTTTCTATTGTTTTGGTAAGTAATGTAAAATAACACGTTTGTCTTGAGTTAAGTATTTTTTCGCAACACGAAGAATATCTTCACGCGTAACACTCATGTATTTTTCTAATTGTTTATTTACCATTTCAGTACTACCGAAGTAAACAAAATTCTCAGCTAAATTTTCAGCAACACCCGCAACACTTGCATTTTGAGTAGCTAAATTGTTCTCGATTTGAGTTCTAACTTTTTGAAACTCTTCTTCAGAGATTAATTCTTTTTGTAAAAGAGCAATTTCTTCATCCATAGCTTTTTCCAAATCTGAACAACTAGCTGCAGCAGAACCAATTCCACCAATCAATCCTAATCCTGGATCCTCTAAATCAAAAGCGAACGAGAATGCTGCCATTGCAATTTGTTTTTTCTCTACTAAGTTTTTGTTCAATCGAGAAGAACTTCCTTCAGATAAAATCATGTTCATCATTTCTAATGCGGCGAAATCTTTATCCGTTTCTTTTGGTAATTTGTATCCATAAAAAACTGCTGGAAGTTGAATGTTGTCATAAATTGTATCACGTGTAATACCTTTCAACTCTTCAAAAGTAGCAGCTGGTCTTGGAATTGCAATTGGAGTGTTTGCATATTTCATATAAACACTTTTGGCAGTCGCATCTTTTGGAGCTGTAAAATTTAAAGCGTCAAATTTAGATTTTTCAACACCATACTTTGTTTTAAAAGCTGCGTCATCTAAGATTTCGAAATCTCTAAATAGATTGATTGCTTGACCTTTTGGAATTGAACCGAAATATTTATCGATTAATTTTTTTGTTTCTTCGATATTGATGTCACCTGCGATTGAAAGCGTAGCATTTGAAGGAACATAGAACGTTCTATAGAAATTAACGTAATCAATTTCTTGAGCTGCATTTAAATCTTCCATACTTCCGATTGGAATCCAGCTGTAAGGATGTTGATCATAAGCAGCTTCAAACATATTCCCCATGAATGAACCATAAGGTTGGTTGTCCATGCGTTGACGTTTTTCTTCTTTTACAACCTCACGTTGTGTTTCTACACCTGTTTGTTCCACTTTTGCATGTAACAAACGCTCACTTTCCAACCAAATTCCTAACTCCAATTGATTTGAAGGTAGAATCTCGTAATAGTAAGTTCTATCTTGTGAAGTGTTTGCATTCAATACTCCACCATTTTTCTCAACTATTTCAGAATATTCACCTCTTTTGATGTTTGTTGTTCCTTCAAACAATAAATGTTCAAAGAAATGGGCGAATCCAGTTCTGTTAGTATTTTCATTTTTTGAACCAACGTGATACAAAACAGAAACAGCCACAATAGGTGTAGCATGTTCTTCATGTAAAATCACGTGCATTCCATTCGCTAAATCGTATTCAACATATTTCACTTTTTCTTGAGCGAAACTAGGAATAACTGATCCAAGCATTAATAAACTTGCAAGTTGTAATTTCATTTTAATACACTTTTTTAGAAATGTAAAAATACAAAAGCAAATTGATTTAAGTTCGTTCTTTAATTGTGTGGAAAATATCAAGGACAAATGGTTAGAAATACGAGAATTCGAAGATTCAATTCACGATTCATCCATTTTTAGCACAATTATTGTTATTTTCGAGTTTATGAAATATTTCTTAGTTTGTTCTCTAGGCTTTTTAGGTTTTGTAGCTTCTGCTCAAAGTCTTTTTGCATATATGGATTTTAATAATTTTTTCCGCGTTTATAAAAATGGATATGCGGTACAAATTGATCATCAAGCTATAAATAATTTGGCATTGGGTGATAATATTTGTTTGTATAAAAACTTTCAGAACGACTTAAAAATGTATGATGGTAAAAACTCAAAAATTTTAACAGGTCAGAATACAAATTATATTGTTTCCGATAATATTGGTGCTTGGAATATTGGTTCATTGTTGTATTATGTGGAGAATGGTGTTTCACATGCTGTGACAAATTTTGGCGGACAATATGCAGTTGGCGATTCGATTTATGTATATCAAGACATCCAACAAAACACATTGAATGCTAGATACAAAGGAGAAAATTTTTTATTAGTTCAAACGATTGAAGATATTTCGATGGCTCAAAAAACAGGAGATAATTTGGTTATTTTTGAAGATAATGGAGGTGTCTTGAAAGTTTTCTGGAGAGGTGAAATAAGTGAAATCGGAATCTCAAACGCGAACAATTCTTTTAATTTTGAAGTGGGTTGTGATGTATTTGCGTATAACGATCCTCAAACAAATTCCTTGATAGTTTTTGATAAAGGAGAATTTGTAGAAGTAAGTGATCGACCAGCTCGAAAAATTAAAGCATGTCGTGGATTTGTGGTTTTTGAAGACAACAATGGGAATTTAAAGAAATATCAAAATGGAAATGTTATCGAAATTGCTAGTTTTTTCAACTTCTGGGATGCAAAAGATGATGTTGTTATCTGGGGAGAAGCAAATTCAACCTTTACACTTAAAAATGATAGTCCACAAAAAGTTGTCAATTATTCTGTTACTGATTATCAAATCAAAAATGATGTGATTGCTTTTAGAACCATAGTTGGTGGAGTAGGAGCATTTATTAATGGACAATTCAAAGAGATTACGAACCTAACAAATAATGAATATTTGATCAATGGACATGGAGTTATGGTTACTTTAACTAATCGAACTGTTATGATTTACGACAACGGAGCTATAATCCGTGATTAAAACACCTATTGGTTCGTAAACATTTCTTATTTTTGAGTGTTCAACTCTTTGTATGAAACAATTTGAAATTCCAGCATTTTATCGTTCACCGATTATTAGTAAAGTAAAAGCATTTCGTAAATCTCAAGATCCACGAAAAAAGGATTTTACACCAACAAAATTAGACTTTGGAAATCTAAATTTATGGATTCCACGCCATTTTGGGTTTTGTTATGGAGTTGAAAATGCTATTGAAAGAGCTTACAAAGCAATCGATGAAAATAAAGGTAAACGCATTTTCTTGTTGAGTCAAATGATTCACAATCCCGGTGTGAATGAAGATTTGATTGCGAATGGGATTCAATTTTTACAAGATACTTCGGGAAAACAATTGATTGATTGGACTGAATTAACAAAAGAAGATATTGTAATTATACCTGCTTTTGGAACTACAGTTGAAATTGAAAATCGCTTAAAAGATATTGGTTTAGATATTGATAAATACGATACCACTTGTCCATTTGTAGAAAAAGTTTGGAACCGTGCTGAAAAGTTAGGAAACGAGCAACATACTTTAATAATTCATGGGAAATACGATCACGAAGAAACGCGTGCAACGTTTTCACATGCAACAGAAAATGCACCTGCATTGATTGTGAAGAATATGTATGAAGCGCAAGTTTTAGCTGAAGTAATAAAAGGAACTAAATCCAAAGATGATTTCTACACTTATTTTGCGGGTAAGTATTCAGAAGGATTTGATCCAGATATTCATTTGCAAAAAATGGGTGTTATCAATCAAACAACGATGTTGGCGACGGAAACACAAGAAATTGCAGAGTTTTTAAAATTGACTACTGAATCAATTCAAGGAAAATCTTTTTCAGATACACGAGATACGCTTTGTTATGCTACAAATGACAATCAAAGTGCAACGATTGGTTTATTGAAATTGGAGTTAGATTTTGCTATTGTTGTAGGAGGATATAATTCTTCGAACACAACTCACTTGGTTGAATTATTGGAAGATAAATGTCCAACGTATTTCATTAAAGATGAAACTGAAATAAATGTAGATGGTTCAATTAATAGTTTTGATATTCATTCACATACTTTAAATAAAGTAGAGAGATGGTTAGAGAATAAAGCGAATCTATCTATTGCTATAACTTCTGGGGCATCATGTCCTGATTCTACTGTAGATCGTGTAATTGAAAAAATCATGAAATTGGTTTCAGTAGAGAAAAGTATTCATGAAGTGATAGATCAATTAAGTTGATTCAAGTTTTAAATTGGGTCAAATAAATAAATTATTTTTTTAAATAGTAGACATAAAAAAAGCGGACTTAAAAAGTCCGCTTTTCTTTTATTCAAGGAATAAATTAGTTTTTAGTAAAGTTACCTTTAGCAATTTTTCCTTCTGCAGTTGTAATTGTATACAAGTATAAACCTGTTTTCAAATCTGCAATTGAAACTGTTTTGTCAGTTGAAGAAATAACTGATTTACCTTCTAAAGTTGTAATTTCAACTGTAGCGATATTACCAGCAACTTCAAAATTGATAACGTCTTTTGCAGGGTTTGGATAAACTGAAGCAGAAATTACGTTTTCGTTGATTCCGTTTGTTCCAGATACATTGATATCATCTAAAACGATGAAATTCTCATCTGTACAGTTGTGGTGACGGAAAACTAAGATAAGTGAATCTGCACCAGCAAAAGAAGAGATTGGGTATGTAAATGTGAACATTTGTTGACCAGCAGTCAAAGCAGCACCATGAATTGGAGCAGCAGCTAAAGCAGCAGGTAAACCAGTAAATCCATCAGTTGCATAAACTGAAATGTACTCTTGGTAAAAATCATTTGGAGCTGGATCAGTTGGCTCAGGAGAACCTACTTTGAAAGTCATGTTAATTGTTCCAGTAGCACTCGTTAAATTAATAACTGGAGAAAATAATAAGTTATCAGGTGTTAAAGCACCATTTGCAGTTGTCCAAGAGTTAGAAATAGCAAAAGTACCTTGAGTTGAAAGTGGATTTGTAGCAACAACACTACCAAATGACCAATTTAACGTATCAGTATCGTTGTTTAAAACTGTCCATGCACCTGGTGCTGTAAAGTCCTCTTGAAAATAAACTTGTGCTGTAGCAGACAAACCAGCGAACACTGTTAAAGAAAGTAATAATTTTTTCATAGTTGTTTTTTAAAAATTTTCACGAAGATAAAATAAAAAATCTACTATTTCTACAGATTAATATATTATTTAACAATTTTCTAAGTTTTAAATAATGAAATGATAGTAATTTTCATTTGATACTTTGTTTTATTCATCTAGCTTAAAATTTGTTGTTAAAACTAGTATATTTGACTACCAAATGCTAGAATGGAACGACTAATAAATATTCTTATTATTGATGACAATCCAACCGATGTTGCTGCTCTTCAGGGGATTATATCAGGTTTTGGGAATATAATACTGTTATCTGATTCCATTGAAAATTCGTATCAAATTGTTTCTAAAAAGGAAATTGGAATCATATTAGTTAATATTGATAGTCCACTTTTTACTAATTTGGAAGATTATTCAAAATTGACAGATACTTTTTTGAATAATTCACATTATACAATTGTTATCACTGAAAATACAAGAGCGGTAACAAAAATATTAAGAGGTTTCAATCATGGTGCTGTTGACTTTATTCAAAAACCATTTAATCCTTATTTGATTCAAGCAAAAATTGAAGTTTTTAAGAAGTTATATTTTAAAGATATTCGGATAGCTCAATTGTTGGGAAATATTTTTCCTACGAATATATTAAATGAATTCAATCAACAAGGACGTTTTACTCCTCGAAGAATTGATAATGGAGTCGTTTTATTTACAGATTTCGTCGACTTTTCTCAAAAAGCTAAGTCAATGAAGCCAATTAAACTGTTACGTAAGTTAGAGCACTTCTTTACTCGTTTCGATGAAATTGTTGAGTACTATAAATTAGAAAAGATTAAAACTATTGGTGATGCCTACATGGCACTTGCGGGTGTGAATGAAAACAATCCTGAACCAATATTAAGAACTTGCTTAGCTGCTATTGAAATGCGAAACTTTGTTAGAAATGAACGTGTTTTAGCTGAAGCTACAGGAAAACCATATTGGGAAATTAGAATTGGTATTCATGCAGGACCTCTCGTAGCAGGTATTATTGGAACAAAACGCTTTTCATTTGATGTTTGGGGTGATACAGTTAATATTGCTGCAAGAGCTCAACAAATGGCTGAAATAGATCATATCAATATTACATCTTCTTTGATTCAAGAAATTCAAGACTATTTTGTAATTAATGAATTAGGAAATTTAGATATCCATAAACGTGGTGGAACGGTTGAAATGAGTCAATTGTTGAACTTAAAAAATGAGTTTTCACTTTTTGGTCGAGGAATTTATCCAAATAGAGAGTTGCGTGAAAAATGTAACATTGAAAATTTCGATTTTGTACACATGCGTCAACAGATTTTAAATCACTTGAAAGCAAATTTGTCGGATGAATTACTTTTTCATGATATTAACCATAGTTTGAACGTTGAAAAAGCAGTTATTCGAATTGGACAATTGGAAGGTGTTACACATGAGGAATTAATGTTAATGCGAACAGCAGCTTTATATCACTCAGTTGGTTATGTGTATCAATATTCGAATAATAAAGGTTTAGCAACTAAATTCGCTCAGAAAAAATTACCAGAATTAGGTTATACAGATAAACAAGTCAACCAAATATCTTCTATGATTTTAGCAACTGATCCTGAAGTTGACCCAAAGAATTTGTTAGAAGAAATTGTTTGCGATGCGGATTCTGATCATATTGGTCGACCAGATTATTTCTCTGTAATTCAGCGATTGAGAAGTGAAATGGAGAATTTTGACCAAATTTATTCTGATGAAGAATGGATGAGTTTACAAATCAATTATTTAGAAAATGATCATCAATTCTACACAAATGCAGCTCGAAATCTTAGAAAAAAAGGTAAAATCAATCGAATTTCAGAATTGAAACACAAATTAGAAGAAGCTACAGTTAATAAACCGCTTGAATGATATCCAACATTTGATCTGTTGTTTCAGGTTGTGCCGTAATTTCAAAATCTTTTTTATCATATACAGATAAACCTTCTCTATATTGTGATGTTTGAACAGTAGCACTTGTAGCAACTAAACCAGTTAAATTATCATCAGCACCAGTTGAATAGACAAAACCGCCTCCTTTGTTTTTACGCACATACATTGGTAAACCTGGAAGTTCGTGTGTTCTTTTTGTTTTTCCTTGTGTTGAGCTTTTTGTATTACTTGCAACAGATTTTCGATTCAGATTATCTGAAACAGATTTGTTACTTTCTTCAGTATTGACTTCGTTCATTAAAGTGGATTTCACTTCTTTACTTGTTGATGATTTTGAAGTTTCTGAAATAGTATTCTCTTTTAGTGATGAATTGTTAGAATTTGTTTCTTCATCACTTGTTGTTTCTAATTGTGCAACAGTGTTTGAATTTTCAAATGAATTCGAATTTTTCATGATTAATGGAGTTGCAATTCCAATTCCAATAATAAAAATTGCAGCTGCCCTAAACCAAAGTGTATTGTAAAAAGGAATTATTTTAGGAACAGCACTTTTATATACTGCTTCAGTATGTGGAAGTTGAAATTTTGAGTTAAAAATTGCATCTAAATTTCCTTTTACACTAGGTTGAATAGTTTCTGTTTGTGAGAAAGAAGCAACAGAAAGTAAGAATTGTTTCATTTGAATGAACTCTTCTTCGTTTGTTGTTAAATCTTTTATCAATTCGAATTCACTTGAAGTTAATTCTTCAAACTTTTTTGAACGGATGATATCTTCTATATTTTTCATAATCTTATTTTTAATTCATCAGGTTGGTATTCTTTTAGGCTTTGTGCTAAGTATTTTGTTGCATAAAACAATCTTGATTTCACAGTTCCTTCGTTTGTTAAAAGTACTTCTGCAATTTCTTTCATTGAAAGTCCATCAAAATGTCTCAATTCAAATACTTCTCGGTGTTTTTGATCTAATTTTTGTATTTCAACATCAAATTTCTCTTTAAACAATTGATGATGTGTTTCATTTAGTGAATTTTTACTATCGTCTTTTACTTGTGTTTCTTCGTTCAACGAATTATTCGTTCCTTTTCTTACTTCTTGTTTTTTGTATTCATTTTTACACATATTTGCTGCTACAGAATACATCCACGTTTTAAATGAACGTGTAGTGTCAAATAATTCTGGTTTGTGAATCAATTTAGTGAAAAAGTCTTGAACAAAATCTTCAGATTTTTCACGATCTCTCCACAACATGCGCATGAAATAAGAAAACAACAAACTTGAAAAACGTTCATATAAATGATCAAAAGCGCGTTTATCACCTCCAGCCATTGCAATTAATAGCTGCTCATCGGTCATTGTTTGATATGTCTTTTTTTCTATGCGCACTATTTTTTCAGACTTTCAATTGTTTCTTGAGGAATATTTGCTCTTTTTCCAATTAATTCAATTTTTTTATTGATTAATTTGACTTCATTTGAGAATCCAAGTTGCTTGTAATAATTTCTCAATACAAGTAAAGCCGGAATGTAATTTTTTGATAAACCGTCACTAAAAGAAGTCATTTGTTCTGCACTAATAGAAGTTTTCCAATCTTTCTCCCAAAGTTGAATATTCGTTGCGTTTGGATCAGTTGTATATCCGTAATGAAAAGTCAAACCAACAGGAACAATGTTTTTCTGAATGGGTTTAAAATAGTCTTTTGGAAAAGTCATTGAAAGATAAATGTTTTTAGACTGATTTAACTCACAAAACTCTTTGATATAATCAGGATTGTATTCTGTTTTTTGAGGTAAAATAAATCCTTTATTGATTAATTGTTGCTGATAATTTTTACTCGGTAAATATTCGAAGGAGATTAATTCAATGTTTTTTGAAGTGTAACATTCACGCGTTTGGAAATTTAAATTGAAATCGGTTACTCCATGTAAAATTAACGTTGAATTTTCACTTACACTTGAGCAAACATCTTCGAAATAGGCATAGTCGGAATCTTTTCTATTTTCTTTGACAGAAACTTTTTCAGCGATTGAGTCGAACTGGTCATTTTGATTTGTTATGACATAATATGCCATTAATTGTTTTTGAACGGCTATATTTTCTGGTTGTTGTTTCGCAACTGTAAAAAGAGTAGTTGAATTTGTAAGGTCGTAATTACTATTTGAAAAAGAATTGATTGCAGCTTCAGAACTGTAGAAAGATTGTGATGCTCCACCACTCACTGAAAAATCTGCAGAGGATGGAATTGGAGAAGCCATTTCTGCATCAGAAGCTTTTTTTGATTCTGGGGCTATAAATGATTCTTCAGATTTTCCTTTTGGAGTTGCAGCCTTTTCTTTTTTCGAATAAGTTCTTTTTAGTTCAGTTGTATCTGCTTTCTCAGCTTTTTCTACTTCGATACTTGGTGCTTCATTGATAGTTGAATTGGTAACAGAATTATGGTTTTTAGTAGCTTCTTGACTATGACTTGAAAAAGAAATAGTTAGAATAAAAATACCACTGTTAATAATTGTTTTCATTGTTTGTTTTTTAGTTGTTACACCCAATAAAAGATTTGGTTCAACGAATAGATAAATTTAGTGAAATATTTTTTGAAAGTTTTAAATCTTTGATCAAGTTATAATTTGATTTTCAATAAAAAACATTGAATAAATTTTTCAATGAATTCTTCAATTCAAGTATTTGATTAACCTCACTTCTACCACTTATTCTGATGGGTTGGCATAAATAGTAGCAATAACAAGCCTTCCAAAAAGTCTGTCGCCAAAATAACGACGATTTAAACGGTAACAGAACTCATTTAAATAGCTTTGAAGATGTTTT
>JBKDZA010000066.1:0-16452 GCA_046308455.1 Fluviicola sp. | reverse complement strand
GTTTCGATTGCAATTTATGACATGATGGGTAAATTGATTCAAGTCTTGGCGAAAGATGAAACTGTTTCAACTACGAACCAAGTATTTGAATGGAATGGATTGGATGCGAGTTCAAATCTTGTATCAAATGGAACCTACCAAGTTTCTATTTTATTGAACGGTGAAATGAAAAACGCGAAGATTATTAAACAATAATTCTCACTATAAATTTGAAAGAACGTCACTTTTTTAAGTGGCGTTTTTTTGTGTTCCGAATTTAAAAAAATCGGCTAAACAGATAAATATCAATGTTTTAAAAATAGCAATTAGGCCTTTTTACCTATATGTGATTTTCACGATTGACAATTAGGCCTTTTTACCTCCAATTAGGTAATTTGCCCTAATTGCAAAAGTACCGCACAACTGAATATTAATTCCTACATTCACATTCATTATTATCCTGAATGTATTTGATCGAATGTTTACATAGTTTTTCTAGAACAGTTAAATCAATATCACTTAACTTATTGACATAAATGCAGGCTTTACTGATTTTATATTTCCCAAGATTTTCAAGTAAGTGCATATTGTTTTCTTGCTGAGAAAATACGTACAAAGAAAATGCAGCTTTACGAGGAGAGAACGCAATTAAAGGTGCATCACCCTCATGTCCACTAGCATATTTGTAGTGATGACTCCCAAATCCAACAATACTTGGACCCCACATTTTCGCTTCGAAACCAGACCATTGTTGCATCAATTCTACCAAACGAAATGCATCTTCTTTTTTGGAATCATTGTCTACAAATGAATGAATGAAGTCGACAACACGAACTTCAGTTTCAAGGGTTTTATTTTTCGCCATTACTTTCCCTTTTAATTAAAACGTGTTTCACAAATTCTTTATTTTTAACGGATTTAATTTTCCAATATTCATCTTTCGAGGTAAAATAAAAGTGGCGATTTTCTTTTAATTTACGCTTTCTTTTTAGCACAATTTTTATTGCACTCGTTTCAACTTCAGGTTTTTCTGAATAAAGAATCAGTTTGTTTTTTCTTTTTTTGATTGTTCCTTTTTCCCATTCAACAGTCCCAACACAAATTAAATTATGCATTCCATCAAGTTCATAAAGTGAATCAGAATAAATCCTTAAGTAAAATTCCGCATCTTTTGTTCTCAATTTTAAATTCTTCTCTTGAGAAAAAGCACAAAAAGACATCAATAGAAAAAGAAAAAACAGAAAGCGCATGTGGTTTTTTTTGTAATCAAAATTATGGAAAATAGAAGTAATCAAGTTATTTTATTTCTTTCGGATTGTTTCTGTTATCCCAAAATAAAAGTAGAATTACTTTTGACCCTTCAATTTTATAGAAAATACTAGTATGAGGATGAACGACAACCTTGTGGCATCCTTTTATTCGTTTAAAATTTGTTTTTGGGTATGCTTTTGGAAACTCTTTAATTGAATGAAGTACTTGTTGAACTTCAATTAAAAACTTTTCAACTTCTTTGGTACTGAATTTTTTCTGAATATCATCTGAAATTTCAATTAAACTCAACTCAGCATCTAAGGTCCAAATTATTTTCATCCTAATTTAATGCCAGAGTATCTTTTGTTTAAATTTTCAATAACTTGATCATGAGATTTTACTTGACCAGTTTTCGATTGATGAATGCTCTTTTCTAATTTCTGAATCACCTCTTCAGGAAGCTCATCTGCCCAATCAATTGATTTTTCAGTTTTTAATGAATTCGCATACTCCAATATTTTAGAAATGAACGTTTTGTCATTCGACTCAACAATCATCTGTACTAAATTTAATTTGTTCTCTGCTGTGCTCATAACTCAAAGATAAATCAAAAAAATGAAAATGTTACAGTTATTTTTACCAAACACTGCTGGATTTGTACGCCAACGGCATGTTATGAATTGAAAATCTCAGAAAGTTATATAAAATGACAATTGACTTCTTGGATTTTATGTCTAGATTTGATAAATTGTAAAGCAGAATTAGAAATCCAGCAGTGCAAAATAGCAGCACTTTTAATGGAACAAGATATGCTAAATTATTATTTTTAAACGCTCAGTTATTCATAAAGAACATTATTATTCTATTCCAAATTTAACTTTTATAACGTGATAAAAATACTTGAAATATCGTTTAAAAATCAATCTGATTTAAATTTTAAAAATTCTTTTTATAAGTATAATATTCTTTTTTATCTAAAGAATGAAAAACAAATAAGTAAAGTAAGAAAAATAAATCTTATAATTCATTGTGATCAAAATGAAGAATATTTTCAAATATATGGAAATGAAGATAAAATCTGTGATATAAATGTTTATACAAAAGAAAATCAAGTTTTTTTTTCTGACACTAAAAATAGTGGACATTTTATATTAAATCAGTTAAAAAAATGGTATTTGCATAATAATTGGGATACTGTTTTAATTGATAATATAGATCAAAAGATTAATTCAGATGAATTTATAATAGAAAATATTTTTTTTAAGAAGAAAATAGATAAAACAAAAATTGAATTAATTAATGAATATAAACAAGACTATATAGATTTTTCAATCAAGTTTTATAAAGGTAAAGTATTAGTTGAGAAAATTTCATTTTATAAATCCATATTGAATCCATTAATAATGCAATATAGATTTAACAATATCTCTTTTAAAGATACAGAATTAATTTTTTCAGATAGTACTAAACAAATATTTACAATAATAAACCTTATTACATTTAAATGTGATACAGTATTTAAAGAAGATTTTCATAGTTTAGAATTTCTCAAGAAATTTGAAGATTCTTTAAATTATAAGTCATCAAATTTAGATTTAAAAAATATTTTTCCGGAATATATTAAAGGAATTGGAATTTTATCAAATTAGTACACGCACTAATGGATTTGTAAGCAACTTTGTCGGATAAGTGTCCACTTTGCAATATTGAAAAACAGAAACTTATCAAACAAAAAAAGGACCCCAAAACTGAGATCCTTTCCTTTTATTAACTCGCTGACTAATCAGCTAAAATATTTCTTGAAATAACGATTTTTTGAACTTCAGAAGTTCCTTCGTAAATCTGTGTGATTTTCGCATCGCGCATCAAACGCTCTACGTGGTATTCTTTCACGAATCCGTAACCACCGTGAATTTGAACCGCTTCAACTGTTTGCTCCATTGCTACTTTAGAGGCATACAATTTCGCCATTGCTGAACTTTGATCAAAATTACGTCCTGCATCTTTGTCTGCAGCAGCTCTGTAAACCAATAAACGTGCAGCTTCAATTTCTGTAGCCATGTCCGCAATTTTGAATGCAATTGCTTGGTGCTTGTAAATTTCTTTTCCGAAAGCCTTACGCTCTTTAGAATAAGCTGTTGCCAATTCAAATGCTCCAGCAGCAATTCCTAATGCTTGTGCAGCAATTCCGATACGTCCACCAGACAATGTTTTCATCGCGAATTTGAAACCAAATCCATCTTCACCAATTCTATTTGCTTTTGGAACTTTCACGTCATTGAATAACAATGTATGTGTATCACTTCCACGAATTCCTAATTTGTCTTCTTTTGCTCCAACGATAAACCCTTCCATTCCACGCTCAACAATCAATGCATTGAGTCCTCTGTGTCCTAATTCTGTGTTTGTTTGTGCAATTACAATGTAAGTTGATGCAGTTGAACCATTCGTAATCCAGTTTTTTGTACCGTTCAACAAATAGTAATCTCCCATGTCAATAGCGGTAGTACGTTGTGATGTTGCATCCGAACCAGCTTCTGGCTCTGATAAACAAAACGCACCAATTTTTTCTCCTGTCGCCAATGGAACTAAGAATTTTTGTTTTTGCTCTTCGTTTCCAAATTTATCCAATCCCCAACAAACCAATGAATTGTTAACGGACATACAAACTGAAGCCGAAGCATCAACTTTAGATATTTCCTCCATTGCTAATGCATATGAAATCGTATCCATTCCACCTCCACCGTATTTCGGATCAACCATCATTCCTAAAAATCCAAGTTCACCCAATTGTTTCATCTCTTCATGAGGGAAACGTTGATCGCGATCGCGTTCAATTACACCTGGCTTCAAAACATTTTGAGCAAAATCACGCGCTGCGTCACGTACTGCTAATTGTTCTTCCGTTAATTCGAAATTCATTTTATGTAGTGTTAATTATTTTTAAAAAATTTGTTAGCAAAAGTATTCATAAAAAGTTAAATTTACACTTATGTCGGAATACAAAATTATTGGTTTAATGTCGGGCACCTCTTTAGACGGCCTTGACATTGTGTTTACTACATTAACAAAGAAAGCTGCAAAAAGTTGGAGTCACCAGATTCATTCTGCTGCAACAGTGAGTTTTACTGACTCATTATTGACCCAACTTCATAATTCAACAAGTCTTTCTGCGTCTCAATTTGTAACTTTAGATTACGATTTGGCTGTTTTTTTCTCAAATGCAATTAATCAATTTATTGAAGAAAATAAAATCGATAAATCCCAAATTGATGCAATCGCTTCTCATGGACAAACTGTTTTTCATCAACCCCACAAAGGTTTTACGACTCAAATTGGAAATCCAGCAGTTATTGCAGTAAAAACTGGAATCCCTGTTGTTGGTGATTTTAGAACGAAAGATGTTCTATACGGTGGACAAGGAGCGCCACTTGTACCAATTGGAGATCAATACTTATTTGGTGAAATGGCTGATTGTTTTTTAAACATCGGAGGTTTTGCAAATGTTTCCTATGTTGCTAATGGAGAAGTCAAAGCTTTTGATGTTTGTCCAGGGAATTTACCTTTAAACAAATTAGCTCGCGCAAAAGGACTTGAATACGATCGTAACGGAGAATTGGCTCGTCAAGGTGAAATCAGTTATTTTTTACTCGATCTATTGAATAGTTTAGATTTTTACACGCAAGAAGGTCCAAAATCTTTAGGAGTTGAATGGCTTGAAAATGAATTTTATCCTTTATTGAAATTCGACAAAGACATAGAGAATAATTTGGCTACAGTTGTCGAACATATCGTTGATAAAATTGCGACTTGTTTAAACGACAATCAAATTCAGCGCGTGATGATAACTGGTGGTGGAGCTAAAAACTCGTTTCTTTTAGAACGATTCAAACGTTATTTTAAAGGTGAAATTGTAGAAGTTTCCAATGAATTGATTGAGTACAAAGAAGCATTAATTTTCGCATTACTTGGAGCACTATTCCTTGAAAAAGAACCAAACTGTATTGCAAGTGTAACCGGTGCTAGCAAGGATGTTTGCGGTGGTGTTTTACATTTACCTTAAATTGAACTAATTATCAAGAAAACACCCGTAATTTAAATTGAATTTAAGTTACAATTCCATCCTATTCTTTTAAAAAACCTTATTTTTGTTCCTCATTAGATTTATCAAAGATTAAGAACATGGAACAAATGAAGGCCCTTTTAGAGAAGTTTGAAAACAAACGCCCAGAAATCGTATTTGAATGGAAAGATGCTGAGACTGAAGCTGAAGGTTGGGTTGTGATTAACTCTCTACGTGGCGGTGCCGCTGGAGGTGGTACTCGCATGCGTTCTGGTCTTGATAAACGTGAAGTGGAATCTTTAGCGAAAACAATGGAAGTGAAATTCACGGTTGCTGGTCCTCCAATTGGTGGTGCAAAATCAGGAATTAACTTCGACCCGAAAGATCCACGTAAAGAAGGAGTTTTGAAAAGATGGTATGCCGCTGTAACTCCTTTATTGAAACATTACTACGGAACTGGAGGCGACTTAAATGTGGATGAAATCCATGAAGTAATTCCAATGACGGAAGATTGTGGAATTTGGCATCCGCAAGAAGGTGTTTTCAACGGACATTTTCAACCAAAAGAAGCACAAAAAATCAACCGTATTGGTCAATTGAGAAACGGTGTTTTAAAAGTTATCGAAGACGAACAATTCTCTCCAAATGTTTCGAAAAAGTTTGTTATTGCTGATATGATTACTGGATATGGTGTAGCTGAATCAGTTGCTCACTATTTTTCAATTTGGGGTGGTTCACTTCAAGGAAAACGAGTAATCGTTCAAGGTTGGGGAAATGTTGGTTCTGCTGGAGCTTATTATTTAGCACAAAGTGGAGCAAAAATTGTTGGAATCATTGATAGAGTTGGTGGATTAATCAATGAAAATGGATTTACATTTGAAGAAATCCGTGAATTGTTCTTAAATAAAAATGGAAACGAATTGGTTTCACCAAACATGCTATCTTTTGATGAGGTGAATGCTAAAGTTTGGGATTTGAAAGCTGAAGTATTTATTCCTTGTGCAGCATCACGATTGATTACACAAAACCAAGTAGAACGTATGGCTGCTGCAGGAATGGAAGTAATTGCTGCGGGCGCAAATGTACCTTTTGCTGACAAAGAAATTTTCTTCGGTCCAATTGCTGATTTCGCAGATTCTAAAGTTGCAATCATTCCTGATTTCATCTCAAATTGTGGAATGGCACGTGTATTCGCTTACTTGATGTCGAACGATTTGAAAGAATTAACTGACAAAGGAATATTTGAAGATACAAGTGCAACTATTCGTGCAGCATTAGAAAAAACGTACAAAGTACATTTTGCTAAAACAGGAATCGCAAAAGCTGCGTTTGAAATAGCTTTGAACCAATTGACATAAATTATGCTAATTCCTATTTTATTTGGAGTATTTATTTTAGGTTACTCAGCAATCAGCTTTGAACATATAACACGTTTGGATAAACTCATCCCGGCCTTGTTGATGATGTGTGTTTCTTGGGTGTTAATTGTAACGAATCTAGATTCCATTCAGGAATGGTTTTCACCCAGTTCTGGAGGATTCCTTAAAGATTATGCATCATCTTCACTAGCTGAAAAAAGACATATTGCTGAAGAAACACTCTTACACCATTTTGGGAAAACGGCTGAAATATTAATTTTCTTAATCGGTGCAATGACCATCGTTGAAATGATTGATTATTTCGATGGATTTTCAATTATTAAGAATTGGATTAAAACAAGAAGAAAAATAGCTTTACTTTGGATTACATGCTTGATTGCATTTATACTTTCTGCAATCATTGATAATTTAACCGCTACAATTGTTTTGATCACGATTTTAAGAAAATTAATTCAGGAAAAAGAAGATCGTCTATACTTTACTGGATTTATAATTGTAGCATCAAATGCTGGTGGAGCATGGACACCAATTGGTGATGTAACAACCACAATGCTTTGGATAGCTGGTAAAATAACAACATTCGAAGTTATGAAATTGGTTGTTTTACCTTCAATTGTCTCGATTGTTGTTCCTCTCGGAATTATAAGTTTAACAAAAAAATTAAGAGGAAGTTTTGCACCTGTTGAAGCCGAAAAAACTACTCCGGATAAAAGTGCAAAGTTGATTCTTTTAACTGGTTTAGTTTTGATAATTGGAGTACCTATTTTCAAAACAATCACACATCTCCCACCTTATTTAGGAATGATGTTCGCGTTAGCACTGATGGCATTTACTGCTGAGATAGTATCGAAACGTAAATTCAAAGTAGGAGAAAATGAGGGAGCACACCATGAAAGTCCAACATTACATTCGATAGAAAATATTGAAATCCCCTCCATTTTATTTTTCCTAGGAATTTTAATGACAGTTGCGGCTTTGGAAAGTGTTGGAGCAATTTTCCATTTGGGAAGTTCCGTTCAACAATCGCTTTCTGAAAACAGTTTTGTAGGAATATTGGGATTGATTTCAGCTGTTTTAGACAATGTACCTCTAGTTGCCGCAAGTATTGGAATGTTTGAAGCACCAAAAGACGCACTGATTTGGCATAAAATTGCTTTTGCAGCTGGAACTGGAGGAAGTATCTTAATTATCGGTTCTGCAGCAGGAGTTGTTGCAATGGGAATGGAAAAAATTGGTTTTGGCTGGTATTTGAAAAACATTTCTTGGTTGGCTTTAATTGGTTATATCTCAGGATTTTTGGTCATTTCAATGCTTTAATCTATATTTATTCTCTTAAAAATAAATCATGATAATTCTTTGGATCATTTTAGGCGTAATCGGTGGAATCATTGCACTTTTGTTAATTATTGCAGCCTTTTCTCGAAAAGCATATTCTGTTGAAAGAAGCATCGTTATGGAGCGATCAATCTCAGAAACCTATCAATTTATGTCTTCCTTACAAAACCAAGATCGCTATTCCAAATGGGCTAACATGTACCCGAATATGAAAAAAATCTATACTGGAACAGATCGTCAGATTGGATTTATTTCGCGTTGGGAAAGTGATGAAAAAAACGTGGGTGTAGGAGAACAAGAAATTGTTGGTTTGGAAGAAAGTAAATTAATGAGAACGGAACTTCGTTTTGAAAAACCGTTCAAAGCTGTTGCTGATGTTAATTTCATATTTGAATCATTTGATGAGGATCAAACTAAAGTCACTTGGAAAATGAGTTCTAAAATGCCTTATCCGATGAACATCATGTTGGTTTTCATGAATATGGAAAAATGTTAGGTAATGACTTTGAAGTGGGACTGAAAAACGCAAAAGATATTTTTGAAAACGAAATTTAAATTTTCGCCTTATTTTGAGACAGTTGTAAATGAACATTTATTTAATTTCACTTGTTTAAGATGGATGAATAAACTTTCAGTCTACTTTTTACTTCTTTTCATATCAAGTACATGTTTTTCACAAGATCAAGCTGAGTCAAGTAAAGAAGGTGTTCCTCCAAGTGAATACACCTGTGAAATTTATTCCAAACACGAAGATTGGTTACCAGATGCGTTCATCAACAATGCGACTTGTGCATGTTTGAAAATCCCTGATGAAGAACGCGCAAATGTCATTCGACAAATCTTAATTGAGCGTTTAGATTCTGTAGATTTAACATTAAAAACAGAAGCCATTTCGATGAAACAATTGTATGTGAAAAAAGAAATCTCGAAACACAAATACAACAAGTACATCAAGAAAAAAATCACTCCAATTATTTACGAAGACCATGTGATTGCCTACGAAACCGCTGGATGTAAAGCCAATCCTGCACCCTACATTGGTTGGAAACAAATCACAACTCGAAAAGTCAAAAGCTGTAAGTTGATTTGGTTCTCGATTCGATATTTTGGCGGTTCTTGTTCAGGGAAATGGGGACGTTGGTGATTCTCAAAAAAAATCAACATAATTATATTTTGATAATTCATTTTTTTTTTATACAATTGCTAAATTTTAAATTTATAAAAATGAAAAAATCACTTTTAATTCTAATCCTAACCGGATTGACAATTGTTTCTTGTGAAAAAACAGAACAAAAAATTCAAACATCACCAAACCAAAACACATCAGCGTCAGTTACCAAAAATTTCTCAGAATTTGACGATGAAATGGAACAAAGAATGTATTTCAGTTTATTATCAAATACTGAAAAAATTGAAATTGCAAGAACCCATTTTAATTATTGCTTGAATAATTCTTCAAAATTTCCCTTGACAATTGCTCAAAGAAATTTTGTTGTCAATTTAAGAAATAACTTAAATCAAATTTATGTTTCAACACCTACTGAGGAAAATAATTATCTAAAACAAATTGAATTAGATATTGCTAAACTTTTCCCAAATCAAGAATTCTCTTTATTAGGCTTTTATTTATTTGACACTATGATAAGTTCAGACGAGGATTACAATAATATTCCAATACCAGATCCAAATGCTGGTGGTGTAGAATGTAAGTGTAGTTCATCATCAAATTGGTGTTCATCAGGCACCGGATTCAAAATAAAGTGTAGTACTGATTTGTGTAATAAAAAAACATATAAAGGATGTGGGACTTTATGGGGTTACTCATGTGATGGGATTTGTAATTTGTTTTCTGAATAAAAAATGAAATTAAATTTCGTTAAAAAATTAGGATGGATATTTTTATCCATCCTTTTGTCTTTTTTAGTAATCATTTTATATAGATATATTTTATATGAAATTTACTCGGGACAATTATTGTACACTTACAGTATTATTATTCTTTTCTTTTTGTTTTTATTTCTAAGTATTATACAAAAAACTAAGTTTTTACTTTACGGACCTATATGTTTATCATTATTTGTTCTTTATATTAAATTTGATGCAGGGGACAATCTTTCGGTAGATTTTTTAATCATAACTCTTGCTGCATTAACTGCATTAGGAATTAAATCAAAAAATTATTTTCTATTGATTTCTTCAATCATTCTATCTGTAATTACAATTTATTGGGGACATAAGTTAGTTTCTACACCAGTCTACAATGGCTATGATAATAAAAATATAGGTTTTATCAATGTCAAAGATTATTCATTAGTAAAAAAGAGCAAAACAAATACTGCGTTTTCAAATGATACTGTTTATTTGCTAAATTTCACGCGAACATTTTGCTTACCGTGCAAGGAGAAAAAGCCAAGTTTAGAAATAGTAGCGACTAAACTTAAAAATAAGCCCTTCAAATTAGTAAACATTTATTTTAGTCAAGATGAAACTTTTAAAATTGAAACAACCCCAAATACTGTCACTTTCTATGATAAAAAAGACCTATTCAGCAAAAAAATGAAGATAAATGGAGCTCCTACAGAAATCATCTTGGATAAAAACGGGAAGATTAGACGTACCATGTTAGGCTACACCAAAGAGTTAAACTCAAATTACGAATCAGATACCGAACTATTGTTAAAGAAACTCATAAATGAAAAATAAAATAATCCTATTCTTAAGCTTAGCTCTTTTCACTTATTCATGTGAAAATTCCAGCTCAAAGCAATACGAAAATAAAATTTACTTAGAAAGTGACAAAATAGATTTTGGCAACATAAAAAACTCAAAAAAAGTAAATTTTAAACTAAACATTATAAACGGAACTAATAAATTAGATTCTGTTATTGCTATTTCAAAATCTTGTGGTTGTACTCAAGTAAAGCAAGATCGAATCATTTTAGAACCTAATTCATCAAAAAGCTTAGATTTAGTTTACAATCCTGAAAAAGATTCTGGAAAAATTAAGAAAACAGTTATCTTAAGAACTTCTAACGAAACGATGTTAATATACAGGTTCAAAGCATTTGTTGAAAAGTAAAACTTAATGAAAATAACTCTCTTTTATGTATAAAAAAATAAAAGAGGGTCTTTTTTTTATCAATAAAACAGTATTTTAATTTTGGAGGTTCTTGTTCAGGGAAATGGGAACGATGGTAAATCAACAACAAGACCGATTAAAAGATCCAACGGGTTGAACTAGTTCGCTTCCATTTCTTTTTCTTGAAAGTAAAAGTGTTGGATTGTAATCATAATATTCGATTCCTTGATCCATTAAAATATCGATTAATCCATCTCCATCTATATCACCCATAAACAGAAAATTGTCGCGAAAATTAATCGAATCCCAATTGTCAATCGCTAATAAAATAGAACTTCTTTTTTGTCCGTTAAAATGTGTTTCAATGATTAATTTGTAATTTTTATACACCAAATGGTCTTCATCATTTACAATTTTACCAGTAGCATAAATTTTGTAATCTAAATCCAAAAACTTAAATTTTAGTTGTTCTCCAGGAGCAAATGACACTTTCTTCAACGGATAAAAGGGTACTTTTCGTTCTTTAATAAATTCACTCGTACTTATTAAAAACAAACTCGTGTCTTTTTCCTTTAGTTTAACCGTTAATCCAGATTGCTGCGTTGAATCATCGTCCATAATTGGATCGAAATGTTTCTCTGTAAAAACAGTAGTCTCTTTTGTATAATACGATTTACCATCAAAAAAAAGTCCCAACCATTTTGATTTATTTTGGACAGTTACATCTCCTTCATGGAAATCACTAGCCATAATAAAATCACACGTAAAATTAAAAGGTAAATCAGCCAAGGAATCAGCTGAAATAAGTTCTTCAGAAGCTGGTTGTCTGGAATAGATTTCATTGTTTTTACTTTCCGAACAAGAAAATAAAAGTAAACAAAGAACTAGATGATAATGAGCTATTTTTATCAAGGATATGCAATGTGTTCTTTTGTTTTCTTCATCGCAACCAAGCGCATTTTCTTTTTCCCTCGCAAACAAAGATAAGCCTGTTCTTTTTCGGCATACTGAATTTTCAAACGACTTTCTTCAATATTGTTTACCGTATTTACCATGTTTTCTTGGTCACGTGGTGTTCTTGAACGTGATGTATATCCAATTTTATCCGTAATGTAACGCTTATTAATTGAATCAAAATGAAAATCTTTAGGCGTCAATATCACTTCAAATTGATTTAAAACCAACTTTATTTTTTTGATCTTACTGTATGTTTTTGGAGAGATGGAAACTTCACAATCCACTCCACGTGAACAACATTGTCCTCCTGTCCATGAGACTTCATTTACAAAAACTAAAGTGTCTTTTTGAGCATGAAAAACCGAAGTTATCGCTACAAATATTAGTATAAGAAACTGTTTCATTACTGTAAATCTGTTGATTTAATTGAAAAACGACATTCGCATTCCCCTTTTCCTTTTTTACCTTGCTTAGTTACACTAAAAATCCACTTTGTTGAATCCAAAATTGGTTTCGTTAATGTAAGTGTATCACCACTAACTTTTGAAACAACTGAATCCATATACACTTTACACGGATTGAAATATTCCGTTTTATATTCAGTAGTTGTACGAGAAAAAATCACATATTCCTCATTCGCAGGTATCACAATTGAATCCGCTGAAAAAGCAATAAAACTACCAGAATCTTGGTAAACTCTAAGGGTAATTGAATTTCCTGTTGTATTCTCAAATACATGTTTGTAAATGGTTTCCTTCTTCTTGTTACAAGCAACTACAGTCAAAAGTAGAATTAGAAATGTGAAAGTGATCTTCATACAATTTATTTTGACGAAGTTACCGAATTTCTTTTAAAACTCAATTAAAAACGAAATGTTGCTCCAACCATTCCTTGGAATCCTTGCACCGGATAATTGTACCATTTTTGATAGCGTTGAGCAGCAATATTGTTTAATTTGATAAAACCAGAAATTCGTTTGTTGTAACGGTATTCAACTCCTAAGTTCATATCAACAACTGGACCTAAAGTATATGCAAACTGATTGTTTTCCTCTGTCACATCCTTTCCTGCTTCATACACCAAAGCCTTACGTCCTGTTTGAACAAAACCTTCAACATTGAATAAAAACTTGTCGTATAAATTGTAAGAACCGCGAACGATGAACTCCAATTGCGGTAAATTCCAAGCATAGGTATTGTTCACTGCTTGATAGGAATAAAAACGTCCAATTAAATCAATTTTCGTTTTCTCCATGAACTGATAATTCAATGAACCTTCAATTTTTGCGATATTCATGGTATCATACAAAACATTGAATTCATTTCCTGCACTGAATAAAGTATCCGTAACAAAAAGCGCTTTGTCTTTCACATTTGAGAAACTTCCAAACACATTGAAACCAATTCGTTTTGAAACAGTTCCTTTAATTCCTATCAAAATTTCTGCTGTTTTACTTTCGTTTTTCAAGGAATTTATATTCGATCGAATGAACTCATTTTGAGTCGTTAAATTTTGATACGATTGTTGTGTCAATCCACCTACAAATTGTGCGTATGGAATCAAAATATCATCAAACAAGGAATATTTCACTTCCATATTTGGATACAAATAAGCTTTCGCTCCAGCTGTTCCACCACCAACAGTTAAATCAACTCCTAAACGCGCTTTTAAACGTCCATTTTTGGAATACGTTGTGATTGCTGGTTTCAAACTGAAAATCGTATTTCTGTATACAATTCCTGTATCGATTGCACTTGTCAAAGTATCGCCTTCAATTCCGTGGTCGTATCCATTGTATTTCAATTCAGCGTCTGCAGAAAGAATTTCATTCCCCCAACGCATGTACGCACCACCAAAAAGCGTGAAATAGTTTTCTTTTGAATTCCAATCCGAAAAATTTTCTTCAGATGGTTTTTTGTCATTGAAACGACGGTACTCCATTCCAGCAGACCAATTTACACCTAAACTATCGTGTTGGTGATTTGTGAAAAACCCTTTTAAACCAAATGTTTGGTAGCGTTGAGCAATTGAATCCGCATTCGCATCTGGATTTCTAAAACCATAATAATGTAAACCTTGATTCTTGTAATAACTTTCTGCCGACCATTTGAATTTGCGTTCATTCATTCCAACAAAACCTCTCAAAGCTGTTCGATCAAAATTTGCTGGTGCATAATCTTTAATCGGACCGAAAGACGACAAATGTTGCGCATGAATGCCATAATTGAACTTACGTGTACGTGCATTGTTGAAGTAAAATTCAGCCATTGGCATCATTATCGAACCAAAACCAATACGCGCATACGATTTATACAACTGTGGCAATTTTTGCGTTACGTTGATTGTTGCAGGAGCAATTGGACTAATTGTAACTGTTGGGTCGTAATTAATCGACAACAACGGATAATTTGCTGTTGGTGTTGGAAATACCGTATCGATAATCTTTGGACCTTCTGTCATACGATAAGCAGGCTCAACTTCACGAGGAGCAGTAGTATTAATCGTAATATTCCCTGTTTGAGAAATAAATAAGCCACTTTTCAAAAAAGTCAAACTTAATAGAATGTATTTTAATGCTTTCATTAGTTCCCGTTATTTTCTTCTACTTCAATAATTGTTGGTGAAACACCAGATTTCTCCTGCATTTTTGGCTGAGATTTCAACTGCATGATTTCATCATATAATTCATTTGCTTCCGTTAAGATTCCATCATCCGCAATTGGATAATTATCAATAACAGAATTCACTGTGTTTTCAGCTTGGAAATAATCTTGCTTCGCCATTAACACTTTTGTTTGCAACAACAAACCTTTCGCAATCCAGAAATCGTATTTCGGTTTCATTTTTAATAGATCACGAATAATCGTTTCAGTTAAAGTGTAATCGTTTTGTTTAAATGCATTCAAAGCCAAAGTATATTTCGATTCAGAAGCCCATTCTTTGGTTGTGTTTTTAATCACATATTCCAATGGAACTTTTGCTTCAGAATAGTTTCCAGTTTCTGAAAGAGAAATTCCTTTGATATACTCCGCTTCTAATTTCAATTGAGTTGTTTGAGTGACATTCAACACTTTTTTCGAATATTCTGCAGAAGTTGTGAAGTTTCCAATTAAGAAATGTGAACGCATCAAACCAATCCGAGCATTGTTTAAGTTATCTGGATTTGCACTCACCTCTTCAATACGTTTGTAATATGGAAGTGCCTCTTCGTATTTATCTGCATTAAACAAACTTTTCGCTACACGTGTAGCTGCTGTTTCAGTGAAATCATCGTTTCCACCTTCAAGCGTAATTCGATAAATTGCAATAGCTTCATCTTCCCTTTTCAATTGCCACAATGCTTCTGCTTTGGAATTCATTGCTTCTTGTTTGAATTTACCGTTTGGATATTTCGTCAAATAAGTATCGAATCCAACAATACATTGACTGTATTTTTTATCGACGAAATTTTTGTGAGCCAAATCAAAGTATTCGTTTTCAACATCACTTGCAACTGAATCCGCACACGCATATTGTCTAGGTAAATCTTCAATTTTCGACAACTGTTCTTGTTTACGGTATAATTCTGCAAGTGCATTTACTTCACGTTTACAAATCGAATCTCCGACATTAAACTCTGATAACACATATTTGTATTTTTGCTCAGCTAATGAATAATTTCCACGTAACATTGCGATATCACCCAAATAATGGTGGGCATCTTTCACATACGTTGAGTTTGGGTAATCTGTGATAATTTGATTGAAATAACGTTCAGCTTTGTCGTAATTATCCAAGTTGTAATACGTTTCCGCAATTTCTTGAACCGCACGTTGCATGTATCTTGAGTTTTTATAATTGTTTACAATGTCTTGTAAACATGCCAAGCGCTCATCTTTTTTAGATAAAAAAGAATACGTTTTCGCCATGTAATACAATGCTTGATCGTCATAACCTTGCTTCAACTCAATTGCTTTTTTATACTGTTCAATAGCTAGCGAATTATAAGAATTGTTCGAGCCTCCTGCTCTGTAATACTCATCCGCTAAACGCATGTGTGCATCTGCTTTTAGTCGTTTGTCTTTTAAGTTCGATTCTTTTAAATAATTTTCAAAATTGATGCGTGCGTTGTTGTAATCTTTCGTCTCCAAATACGCATAACCAATTTTGTAGTAGGCATTCGAACGCATACCCGACAAATAAGTTGACGGCAACTTCAAAAAAGTAGTATACTCTTGAATGGCTTTCGTGTAATCTTTCAACAGGTAGTTTGATTCAGCAGACCAGTATTTTGCACGAGCAGTTAAATCTTGACTCATGTTGAAATCATCCACCTTTTTGAACGCTTCAATTGCAACTGCATATTCCGATTTTTGGAACAATTCAACACCACGATTAAATGCTATCAATTGGTAAGCAGCCTTCAATTT